>CAXTUQ010000052.1:0-17261 GCA_964247405.1 uncultured Acetobacteraceae bacterium | reverse complement strand
CACGCCGTCCTGATCGCGTTCTCTCGCAACCTCGCTTCGACAAGTTGACGGTGCCGTCACAAATCTACTGGCGCGGGAAAGCACCAAAACTTGACATCATTGAAATCATTGATGACAATGACCCATGCAGACCGGCCACAATCCCGCTTCGATCACCATCCGGAACCTTGATCCTTCGATCAAGGAGCGGCTGCGCGTCCGTGCAGCCCAGCACGGGCATTCGATGGAAGCCGAGGCTCGCCGCATTCTCCAGACAGCCCTCGCGCCGCAAGGAGGGCCGCCCACGCGGCATCTGTATGACAGGGTGCGGGCGCGCTTCGCGCCTTTGGGCGGGGTCGATCTTGAGTTGCCCCCACGCGAACCGGCCCGCGAGCCACCCCGGTTCGACTGATGCTGGTGCTCGACACCAATATGCTGTCCGCAATGATGAGTGCCGATCCAGTGCGGAAGGTCGCCGACTGGCTTCTCGACCAACCATCCGAGGACTTGTTCACGGCCGCTGTGTGCCAGGCGGAAATTCTGTCCGGCATTTCCATTCTGCTGAACGGTCGCCGACGTGCCGGCCTGGAGGAGGCCGTCCGCGCCATGTTCGCCGACGACTTTGACGGGCGCATCCTGCCCTTCGACGCCGAGGCCGCCGTCGCCTATGCAGAGGTGTTCGCGGCTCGCCGGAAAGCCGGCCGCCCCGCCGGGACCGTCGATCTCATGCTGGCCGCGGTTGCGCGCGTGCGAGGGGTCAGCGTCGTCACCCGCAACGTCGCTGACTTCGAAGGGGTCGGCCTGACAATCATCAATCCCTGGGATGATTAGCTGCAGCAGCTTGCACTGGTCCGCGGCTGGGCGCGCACTTGTCGGCCGGAACCGGCCCATGCTCGCATGGCGTGATCAGGCCAGGTAGGGAAACGAGTGACTCCTGATCGAACCTTGCGTTGCAGGATCGACGCTGGATTGCCCTGAGGCGTAGCTGCGTGGGCAAAACGGCGACGATTGCGGTCCTGGACGTGGTTGATTATGGTTTGTGGTACGTAATGTTTTGCCTGACCTCAGGAGATGAGGATGAAAGATCCCGATGAGTTCAGCGGCGTTCCAGTAACAAGGACCGGCCTTCTGTGCACCCTCGGGTCCTACGATGCCCGTGGCGAGCTTCCTCTCACAGAGTTGGTTGTCGGAGATGGAGCTGAAAACATCAAAGCAAAGATGAAAGCCAAGGAACAACTGGCCGATGCAACCAGCACGCCTGTCCCCTTTTCCTGCCTGCCCGCAGGTCCTCCGGACATAGCTATTTCCGGCAGTTCTGAGCAACTCCGCGCTCTGGAGGCTTGAGCCTTTTCAGCTGCTTGATACACATCGCCCCAGAGTGGCGGCTTACGGCAAAGCCGTTGCAAACAAGCCGCGGAGCCGCGTTGCAGCCGCCCGGCCACGTCGTCCATACTCGATCGTGGAAGGATTGCACGCATGACCGCACCGACAATGCCCCGGCTCACGCTTGAGAGGATCGACGCGCGCGTCCTGAGTGTACCGCTCCGCCGCCCGATCGTCGGCAAGGTCGGCGAGTACAGCCATTGGCCCTTCATCCTGGTCGACGTCGTCACGGCGGAGGGTATCGTCGGCCACGGCTACCTCGAGCCGTATCGCGCGAGCGCCACGCGGTCCATCCTTGCCCTGATCGACGACATGGCGGCGCATCAGCGCGGCAAGCCGATCGCGCCTTTCGACCGCTTCGAGGAGGCGATGCGCGCCCTGCACTTCAACGGCCGGCAGGGCACGTCGTTGATCGCGATGGCCGGCATCGACATGGCGATGTGGGACGCGCTGGCCAAGGGCGCCGGAGTCCCGCTGACCGTGCTGCTGGGCGGGACCGTCGGCCCGGTGCGCGCCTACAACACCAACGGGCTGTGGCTCATCCCGCTGGAGCGGATCGCGGACGAGGCGGCGTCGCTGGTGGCGGAGGGCGACTTCAAGGCGATCAAGATCCGGCTCGGCCGCGACCACGTGCGCGACGACGCGAAGGCGATTGCGGCCGTGCGCCGGGCCGTCGGCGACGACATCGTCCTGATGAGCGACTTCAACCAGGGCCAGTCGCTGACGGCGGCGCTGCGCCTGCTGCACGCGCTCGACGACCAAAAGCTGGAATGGTTCGAGGAGCCGATCGTGTTCGACGACTACGCCGGCTGCGCGCACCTGGCGAACGAGCTGAAGACGCCGGTCATGATCGGCGAGAACATCTTCGGGCCGCGCGACTTCCTCCGTGCCGTCCAGGCGGGCGCGGCCGATTGCTACATGCCGGACTTGATGCGCATCGGCGGGGTCACGGGCTGGCTCCGCGCCGCCGCCATCGCCGGTGCTGCGAACCTGCCGCTGTCGAGCCATCTCTACCCCGAGTTCTCCGCCCACTTGCTGCGGGTGAGCGAAAGCGCCGATTGGCTGGAATGGCGGGACTGGGGCAACCCGTTCCTGGCGGAACCGTTTCCGGTCCGCCACGGCGCGATCCACATTCCGGACCGGCCGGGCGCGGGGATCGCGTGGGACGAGGCCGCCGTGAAAAGGTTCTCTGTCTAAGCAGCTTTCGCTGACTTGCACCACGGATGGCGTATAGGTGGCGTGGGTGGATGAAAGGGGGTGCGCGTCATGTCGGGTCGGTCCTCATTGCGCGCGGGCGCGGAGCAGGAGACGGCGCTGCGGGAGCTGGCGAAGTCGCCGGTGCGCGGCGAAGCGGACCGGGCGCGCGCGGTCTTGCTGACACTGGCGGGCTGGACGGCGCCGCAGATTGCCGAAGCGTTCGGGGTGGGCGAGGACGCGGTGCGCCGCTGGCGAGTATTGTTTGCACGAGGCGGCGTGGACGCGTTGCGCTCGACCCTGGCCCCGGGTCCCCCGTCCGAGCGGGGCGAGCGGGCGCTGGCGTGCGCGCGCGAGATCCTGACCGCGCCGGTGCAAGACCGGCCGAACTGGACTTTGCCGCGGCTGCGGGCCGAAATCGAGGCGCGCACGGGCGTGCGCGTGGCGCAGTCGCACTTGAGCGTGCTGCTGCGAAAGGGGGCTTCCGATGGCGGCGGCCCCGCCACAGCCTGACCGGGCGCCAGGACGCGCGCGAGGTGGAACGGGTGGGCCTGCGGCTGCAACTGCGCCGCGCGCAGGCCGCGGCGGGCGACGTGGTGCTGCTCTACGGCGACGAAAGCGAGGCGCTGACGCACCCCTACCTCGCCCATGCCTGGGCCGAGCGGGGCGCCGACCTGCGGGTGCAAGCGCCGGGGCAGGCCCGCAAAGTGGCCATGCTGGGCGTGCTGGACGCGATCACCCGCATGGCCTTGGTCCACACCTCGCCCACCAAGCGCAGCAGCGACTTCGTTGCTCTACTTGAACGGCTCGACCGCGCTTACGGACCCGTTCCGGGCCAAGCACGCAAGCCGGTCGTGCTTGTTCTCGACAACGGCCCCATCCACACCAGCAGGGTCAGCCTGGCGGCGCTCGCCGCGCGCCACGCCTGGCTCGCCGTGGAGTGGCTGCCTCGCTACGCGCCGGAACTGAACGCCATCGAGGGCACCTGGTGCGACCTCAAGCGCCACCACCTCGCCCACCGCACCTTCCGAAACGCGGACGAACTCAATCAGGCCATCCGCCAGGCCGTCACCCAAATGAACGCAGAACGAACCATCATACATCCGTGCCGCAACCTACCAAAAGCTGCTTAGCCCTTGAAGCGCATCTCGGGCAGTCCACGGATGCCGAGGTCGTGGACCGCGAACAGACTGCCGCGCATGGGGCCATCGCCAGGAAACCTGGGGAGCGGCGGCTTCGCCATCGAGGTCACGAAGAGGATGTCGAGGTTCGGCCCGCCGAACATGACGCTCGTCACCTTCTTGACGGGCATGTCGATGATCCGCTCGACCCTTCCGTCGGGAGCGTAGCGGACGAGCTTGCCGGCGTAGACGAGGGCGCTCCAGACGCAGCCCTCGGCATCGACGGTCGCGCCATCTGCCGCGCCGCCGCCGCTTGTGTCGACGTTTGCGAAGGTACGGCGGTTGCTGACGCCGCCTGTCGCGAGGTCGTAGTCGTAGGCCCAGATCTCGCCCGACCACGTGTCGGCGAAGTAGAAGGTCCGTCCGTCGGGGCTCCAGCACGGGCCATTCGAGCAAACGATGTTCGAATCGAGCTTGGTGACCTGGAAATTTGTCGAGAGGCTGTAGAGCGAGCCGTTAGGGCCTTCCTCCCGGGTGTCCATCGAGCCGGCGACGAAGCGGCCATGCTTGTCGACCTTCCCGTCGTTGATGCGGTTGTTGGAGAGCTCTGGTTCCGGATCGTGAATGAGCGTGACCTCGCCGGTCTCAAAGTCCAACAGGTGGAAGCCGCCTTGCAGGGAGACGACAGCGCCACGGCCATCTTTCCGCAGCGCCATCGAGCCGATCTTCCGGGGCACGTCCCAGGCGCGCAGCTCCGCCCCATCGACGGTGGTCCGGAAGACCCGTCCGTCGAACGAGTCGATGAAGTAAAGTCGCTGCTGGTCGACGTCCCATAGCGGTCCCTCACCGAGCGTCGTCTTCACATCCAGCAAAACTTCGATACGCATGATCGTTCCTCCTCGCGGTTTTCGTTGATCTCAGCCGGCGAAGCGCGGTTCCGCCACTCCCCGGATGCCCAGCCCATGAATGGCGAACAGCATGCCGGCCTCGTTCTCGCGCGGGGGCACACCGCGAACCGCCCGGGCCATCGATGTGACATAGGCGACGTCGAGACCCAGACCGCCAAACATGATCGAGGTGGCGCTCTCAACCGGCAGGCCGACGACGCGGTCGAGCGTCCCGTCGGGCCGGAAACGGAGCAGCCGGCCGCGATAGACCTCGCAAGACCAGAGGCAATCGTCGGCGTCGACAGTGGCGCCATCCGGGTAGCCCGGGAACCCCATCGCGGCAAAATCGACGAAGATGCGGCGGTTCGCGATGCCACCGGTGGGGGCGTCGTAGTCATAGGCGTAGATGAGCCGCTTGCTGGTGTCAGCGGAATACAGCGTCGTGCCGTCCAGGTTCCAGCACGGGCCGTTGGAGCACACGATACCATCGTCTAGCGTGGTCACCTTGCAATCGGGATCGAGTCGATACAGGGCGCAGAGCGGGTCGCGCTCCTCATAGTCCATGGCGCCTGCCACGAAGCGGCCCTGGCGATCGACCTTGCCGTCGTTGATGCGGGTGCGGGGGTTGGGCGGGGCGGCCGGGGCAAGAAGCGTCACGACGCCCGTCTCGAAGTCGAGCGCGTGAAAGCCCGACCGAAGCGAGCAGACCGCGCCGCCGCCCCGGCGCAGCGCAATCGAGCCGACATGCTCGGGCAGCGGCCAGGTAGTGCGACGCCCGCCGGGCTCAAGCCGATGGACGGCCGGTCCATAGCTGTCGATCCAGTAGAGCGCCTGTTCGGCGACGTCCCACAGAGGGCCTTCCCCCAAGGCATCCCGATCGGCGTTGATGACTTCGATGCGCAACATGGCGTTTCCCTTGGTTCCGCGTTCCGCTTGTACTTGGTTGGGCACGAGCCGCCCCATTATCCTCCGCGGGATTGCGAGTTCCACCGGACGATTGCTCAGAAGTTCACGTCGTTGCCGCCCTTCAATTGCAGAATCTCACGGGCTTCGTCAGGCGTCGCGACTTCGAGGCCGATGCCCTCGATGATCTGGCGGACACGCGTCACCTGCACGGCGTTGCTCTCGGCGAATTTGCCGGGACCATCCCAGAGTGAATCCTCGAGCCCGACCCGGACGTGGCCGCCCATCGCAGCCGCCATGGCGGCGATGTTCATCTGGTTGCGGCCGGCGCCGAGGACGGACCAGCGGTAATTGTCGCCAAACAGCCGGTCGGCCGTGCGCTTCATGTGCATGATGTCGTCGGGATGGTTGCCGATGCCGCCCTGCAGCCCGAATACAGTCTGGATGAACAACGGCGCCTTCACGAGGCCGCGGTCGAAGAAATATTTAAGGTTGTAGAGATGGGCGGTGTCGTAGCACTCGAACTCGAAGCGCGTGTCGTTGCCGGAGCACGTCGTCAAAATGTGTTCGACCTGCCCGAAGGTGTTGCGGAAGATGATGTCCTTGTTGGCAAGGTAGGTCCGCTCCCACTCGTGCTTGAGGTCCTTGAAGCGGTCGAGCATGCCGAACAGGCCGAAGTTCATCGACCCGAGATTGAGCGAGGCGACCTCCGGCTTGAAGGTCGCAGCGGGCCGCACGCGCTCCTCGATCGACATGGTCGGCGCGCCGCCTGTGGTGAGGTTGATCACGACGTTCGAGCGCTGCTTCACGATCGGCAGGAATTTGGCGAAGGCCTCGGGGGACTGGTCCGGGCGGCCGTCCTCCGGATCGCGGGCATGCAGATGCACGATCGCGGCGCCGGCCTCGGCCGCGCCGATGGCCGCGTCGGCGATCTGCTCCGCCGTGACCGGCAGGTAGGGCGACATCGACGGCGTGTGGATCGCCCCGGTGACGGCGCACGTGATGATGACTTTGCGTTTGCTGGCCATGGTGGCTGGTCCTCACTTTCCGATGTCGGTGGCGGCTTTGCGCTTGTGAGCGAGGAGCGCCATCAAGCGGCGGTCGCGCCATTTCTGGCGCTCGACCAACTGGTCGCGGCCGAGCTTCTTGGCGCGGTCGCCTTCGACGGTCTCCATCACGGGCCCAGTCCAATCGACACGGCGCTGCACGGACGGGAATATCGTGGAGTAGATGCCTTGATAGCGTTCCGCGTAGTCGCGCACCCCGCCCGGCGCGTTCAAGTCGATCGTCTCGAACGGCCCCATGAACGACCAGCGCAGCGCGAGCCCGTCGCGGATGCCGATGTCGACGTCCTCGACGCCTGCCACGCCGTCCGCGACGAGGCGAAACGCCTCCTCCAGCAGCGCGCCCTGCAAACGGTTCATGATGAAACCATCGATTTCGCGCTTCATGACGAGTGGCGCCTGGCCACAGCCCCGTAGGAATTCAGCGGCCTTCTCGACGGCCTCGAGTGATGTCCAAGGCGAGGGGCAGACCTCGACCGCCGGGATGAGGTAGGGGGGGTTGATGGGGTGGCTGACGAGGCAGCGCACGCGGCCGGAGACCTGCGCGAGGAAAGCCGACGGCAGGAGGGCCGAGGTGGAACTCGCCAACACGGCGTCGAGCGGCGCGTGCCGGTCGAGTTCCGCGAAGATCTGCCGTTTCACCTCGACCCTTTCGGGCGTATTCTCTTGGACATAGCCGACGCCATCGAGCGCCGTGGGGAGATGCGTCACGAGGTGGAGCCGGGCCAGGACGGCTTCGGGCTTCTCGCCGTTCAAAAGATCGTTCGCCTGCAGGTCGGGCAGGACGTCGGCGATGAAGTCGAGGGCCTTTGGCAGGGCGCGCGGGTCCACATCCCAGAGCCGCACCTCGTGCCCGGCCCGCGCGAAGCTGATGGCCCAGGCCCGCCCGATGAAGCCGGAACCGATGATCGCGGTTTTCATTGCTAATCCTCCAAGATCGTTCGAGCCGTCAACCGGGCGATGCCGCCCCACCTTGCGCGTCTCGTTCGCATTTCGGCCCTCCGACGGCTTGCCCTCACCGCCTTCGTGCAGCTGGTGGGCGTGAGTTGCCACGCGGCCCGTTCAAAGCGACTCCACGTTCCCGTCGACGCCGAGCGACTGTCCCGAGATGTTGCGGCCGAGCGGCGACAGCAGGAATAGCACCATGCCGGCCACGTCATCGGGTCCGGTCATCCGGCGAAGCGAGATGCGGTCGAGATACTCCCGTTCCATCGTCTCGTAGGGCACGCCGACCTGGGCGGCCCGGTCACGGATGACGCCCTCCATTCGCGGCCCCGTGATGATGCCCGGTAGAATGGCGTTGACCCGGATGTTCGCCGGGCCGAGTTCCTTGGCCAAGCTCTGGGTGAAGCCGATCACGCCCCATTTGGCGGCCGAGTAGGGCGTCCGATAGGCGTAGCCGAAGCGGCCTGCCGCCGACGACATGTTAACGATGGTGCCCCCACCGGCCCCCTTCAGCAACGGTACGGCGAGACGGGTGCAGAGGAACTGGCCGACGAGGCAGATGTCGATCGTGCGGCGCCAATCGGAGGGAGCGATCTCGTCGACGCCGCCGGTCGGACCGGCGATCCCGGCGTTGTTGATAAGCGCGTCGAGGCCGCCCAGTGTGCTGCGGACGTCGGCGAAGAGCTGCTCCACCTGGGCCTCGTCCTAGACATCGCAGACGCTGGTGCCGTGGCCCGGGTGGGCGCGGCGGAAATCTTCCAGGAAGGTCTCGGACACGTCGCACACGTGGATCCGGGCGCCGTTGTCGATCAGGAGGTCAGCGATCGCGCGCCCGATCCCGGAGGCGCCGGCTGTGACGAGGACCCGCTGGTTCGGGGCGAGGGTGATATGGTTCATGGCGTTTGCCTCAACTGTTCTTTTCACGCAGCGCGACGACGGCGCAGAGCACGACGGTGCCGTAGAGGATCGCGCGGGTCGCATAGGGCAGCGTCGTACCGGCCAGCAGGGTCTGAAGCGCTGTCAGCAGAAGCACGCCGCCGAGCATCCCGATGTAGCTGCCGCGCCCGCCCGTAATTAGCGCCCCACCGACCACCACGACCGCGATCGAAGGCAGCAGGTATTCGTCGCCCATGCCGAGGCTGCCCTGGCCGGAGAACCCGGACAGGAGGCAGCCGACGAGGGCGGCGCAAAGGCCCGAGAGCACGTAGACCTTCACGGTAGTGCTCTTAACGGGGACGCCGGACAGCTCGGACGCCCGGACCCCGTTGCCGATCGCATAAACCCTTCGGCCGAAAGCGGTCTTCCCGAGCAGCACCACGGCCCCGATCACGAAGAGCACCATGAGGAACACGACTGGAGTGATGCCGGCGACCTCGCCGGTCATGAACCAGCGCAGGCCAGGGGATGCGAAGCCGTCCGGCGTGCCGCCCGAGTACAAGAGGGCGACGCCCTGCAGGATGCCGTTCATCGCGAGCGTCATCACGATGGGCGAGATGCCGAGGGCCACGATCCCGAGGCCGTTCAGGAGTCCAACGAGGGCACCGAAGGCGAACGTCGCCGGCAGGGCGTAGACCAGGGCCGCGTCCGATCCCTTAAGTAGGCCGGCGCACAGGATGCCGCAGCAACCGATCGTCCAGGGCAAGGAGAGATCGAGGCCGCCCGTCAGGATCACGGTGCCCTGGCCAAGCGCCAGAATGGCCAGGAAGCTGCCGAGCACGATCAGCGAGTCGTAATAGCGCCACGACAGGAGGGAGTTGCCCAGCACGAACTGGGTCGCGACGAGCACCAGGACGAAGCAGATGAAGGCCGGCAGCGCGTTGCGCAGGCCCTCGGCATGGCGCACCCAGAAGGCTGGGCGCTGCACGGCCGGCGCCGCGGCAGGCAGGCTCAGCCGGTGCTCCTTGAGGCTCAATTGATGTGGGAGCATCCCAACGCTTCGAGCGGCGAACCGATGGCGCGCCGTCCGAAGCGTCTTGGCCAGGACCGAGGAATAGGTGATCGACGCGCCGAGAACGGCCAAAATCAGGATCGCGCCTTCGACGATCGACGAGTAGAACGCCGGCACGTTCAGGACGAGGAGGATGTTGACGACCAGCATCAGTACGTAGGCGCCGAAGATCGTTCCGACTGGGCCGCCGCGCCCGCCGCCGAGCAGCGTGCCGCCGACCACCACCGCGGCGAACATCTGCAGCAGCATGGGATTGCCGACGAGGGGGTCTCCGGAGCCCGTCTGGGCGCTGATAAAGACTCCCGCTAGGCCATAAAGTGCGCCGCCCAGCACGTAGACGAAGAACTGGTTGCGGCGGATCCCGAGCCCCGCTGCGCGGGCAGCATCACGATCCGAGCCGATCGAGTAGATTGCCTTGCCGAATACCGTGTTCTTGAGCACCAGCCACAGGCCGACCAGGATCGCGAGCAGAAGCACCGGCACCGGCAGCAGGCCCGGGATCACGTCGCCCACGAGGAAAGCGCCGAAGCCGGCCGGGATCTGGCCTCCAGGCTTGTCCATGATCAGCAGGGTCACGCCCTGGAGGATGAACATCGTGGCCAGCGTCACAACGATCGGCTGCAGCCGCAAGATCGCGATAAAGAAGCCGTTGAAGGCGCCGGCAAGGGCGCCGATAAGAAGGCCGCCGGCCGTCCAGAGCGCGATACTCGCGGCCGTATCCTGCATGTGACCGGCGAGGGTGACATTGACAAGCGAGATCACGGCGGCGGCGGAGAGGTCGAAACCGCCGGAGAGGATGACGATCGTCTGACCGATCGCCGCGATCGCCAGGGTAGTCCCACCGGCCGCGAGTGAGCTCAGCTCGTAGTAGCCGAGCGTGCCCCCGCTCACCCCCTTGACCAGCCCCAGGCAGATCAGGAAGGCGATCACCGCGATAATGGGACCGCGGTAGCGCCCGAGACGCATGCGGCTGCGCGGGCGCGGTGCGGCGCTTGTCGGGTGGAGGCCGGCGGCAGTCATTGCAGCTCCAGACCTGTGGGAGCGCCGCCAAGCGTCGCCCGCAGGATGGCATCTTCGTAGATCTCATCCCCCGCGAGGTCGGCCGCGATGCGGCCGCGGTAAAGCACCAAGACCCGATGGGCGAGATGGTCGAGTTCGGGGATTTCGGTGGAGTAGAACAAGATCGCGCCGCCGGCGGCCGCGTATTCCTGCATCAGCGCATAGATCTCGTGCTTGGTGCCGACGTCGATGCCCCGGGTCGGGTCGAACAGCAGCAGCACGCGGCTTTGGGCGAACAGCCATTTGGCGATGGCGATCTTCTGCTGGTTGCCGCCCGAGAAGGCCTTGACCGGAGTCCAGAGCGCCCGCAGCTGCACGTTGAGTCGCGCCATGACGCGGGACACGTCCGCCTCCTCGCGCGTGCCGTCAAGCAGCCCGAAGCGGGTGTAGCGCTCGATCACCGGAAGCGAGACGTTGTGCCTGCCGTCGAGCTTCAGGAAGAGCGCTTCGGTCTTGCGGTCCTCCGGCACGAGGCTGATGCCGATCCGCGCGTCGCAGGCATCGCGCGGCGAGGTGAGGGTCACCGGCTTGCCCTCGACCCGGATCTCTCCCGTACTCTCCTCCATGCCAAACAACGCGGTGAAGAGTTCGAGCTGGCCCATGCCCTGCAGGCCGGCGACCCCGAGGATCTCGCCGCGCCGCAGGTCGAACGAGACGTCCTCAAGGCGGCTCTCGGTCGCGAGCGAGCGGACGCCGAGCACCGGATCGCCCGACAGCGACGGGACAGGCGGCTTGGCCGGGAAGGACCGCCCGAGCGCCTTGCCGGCGATCATGTCGATCATTGCCTCGTCGCTCACGTCGGCCAGCCGCTCTGTCGCGATGTGCTTTCCGTTGCGAAGGACGGTGACGCGGTCGCAGAAGGCACGCACCTCGCGCATCCGGTGGGAGATGAAGACGATCGTGACTCCCTTGGCGCGGCATTGCTCGATGAGGTCGCCGAGCCAGTCGATGTCGCGACCCGACAGGGTGGAGGTCGGCTCGTCCAGCAGCAGGATCCGTGGACGGCGGAACAGGGCGCGGGCGATCTCGATTTTCTGGCGTTGATTGAGGTCGAGGTCCCGCAGCTCCGCTTGGGGATCGATGTTCTCGAGGCCGAGCTGCGCCAAGTGAGCGTCGACCTGTCGACGCGCCTCGCGCCATCGGATCTGCCCGAACGCATTCAGAGGCGGATAGGGCATCAGCGTGTTGTCGAGGACCGTTAGGTCTTTGACCATGGTGAGTTCCTGGAAGGCCGTCTGGATGCCTTGCGTGTGAGAGGCACGCGGCGAGTTGAGCAAGGCGGCCTTGCCGAAGACGGACAGGTTGCCCGTCGTCGGCAGGATCAAGCCCGAAAGGAGCTTCACCAGCGTCGACTTGCCCGCGCCGTTCTCACCGAGCAGCGCATGGACGTCGCCGGCCTGCACCTCGAACGACACGTCGTTGACCGCGATCGTCGCTCCGAACACCTTGCGGATGTTATTTGCGGCGATCGCCGGGGCCGAACGGCTCGGATTGGGGGATGACATAGCGAACTCCGATCACCGCGGACGACCTACCCTGTCTGCTGGGATGGCGGCGCGGCGTCACGATCGGCGGGGCAACAATTCGCCCCGCGTCCGGAAAGTGGCGCTGCCGCCTAAGCAGGCAGTGTTGAAGACGCATCATGTTACCTGCTGCGTGTAAGCACACCCGCAGAATGATGCTTAGAAGAAACCGGGAGGAGATCCAGGAGGACCCCTCGCTCAGTATTCGGGCTGTCCGACCAGTGCCGCATTGAGGCCGACTTGGGGCGTCTCGTTGGAGAAGATAGACGCAAACCAACCGGGGTTCGACACGAGCGAGGGCTTGAAGACGTTGCAGCCCGCCTTCATCTCGACCCAGGTGCCTTCCTGGCAGAGCTTGATCGTCTCGTTGGTGACGAGCGGCAGCGGCAGGGTGGTGAGCTGCGGTATTTCCTTGCCGTTGAGCTTGTCCACCGCGAGCTTGAGCGCCAGCGCCCCGGAGTAGGGCGGGGAGGCATACGAAATGCGCGGCGCGCCCATAGGCTTGTAGGTGCCGTTGGCCCCCTCGACCTCGGTGCCCGCCGGCAGCATCTGGATGCGCCCGCCGTTCGAGCCTTCGCCGGCGCAGGGTTTCAACTTATCGGGCGGTGCACCGGCTTCGAGCTGCATGGTGTTGGCCGTGTAGCATCCGACCTGCATCCAGAGCCCGCCGATCTCATCCCACTTGCGGGTCGCGAGGATCTTGGACAGTTCTGTGCGCGCAACTGCTTGACTCCACATGCCGACCGCCTCGTTGACGATCTTTATGTCCGGGTACTTGGCGAAGACGTCCTTGGCGGCCTTGGTCCGCTCGGTGTCGACCGAGGTGCCGGGCACGCCGGTGATGGCCACGATGTTGCCCTTGCCGTTGAGCCTCTTGGCCAGCCACTCCGCCGTGACGCGGCCGGCTTCGGCCTGGTCGATTGTCACGTTGTAGGCGCAGGGCTCGGAGATGGCTGCATCGTAGGCGACGATCACGACGCCCTTGCTGCAGGCGTTCTTGACCGCCGCGTTCAACGCCGTAGGTGAAATCGGGTAGACGACGATGGCCCTGGCGCCGGCCTGCACCATGGCGTTGATCTGCTGGATCTGCTTCTGGGCGTTCGGGCCGGATACCTGTACCTGCAAGTCGATCTTGTCGGCCATGTCCTTGCTGGCGGCCATGGCCTTGACCATGTTGGCGGCCTCGCCCTGCCAGTCGTTTCCGATGTAGCTCATGCTTAGGAAGACCTTCGCCTTTTCCTGCGCAATGGCGGCTCCCGCCGCGCTCGCCAATACGACCGCGCTTGCGGTGCCCGCGATGAGTGCCTGCTTAAACATCATCCTGTCCTCCCTCGAGAATGCGGCGCCTGAGCTCTCGCCACCATGATTGGGGAAGCGCGCTCTAGTCATTCTTAATTGATCAAAAATCAGAAATGATCGATCGAGGCAAGTTTTATCTTTCATCGGTTCTGAGGTATAAGGCTCTGACGAAGCCTCACGCACGACGTTGGAATGGAGCCATGGCGCTGGTGCGCACTCATCAAGAGCTCGCCTATTCCCCGGTTTCACGGGCGACGATCCAAGATCATGTCCTTGGAAAGCTCAGAGAGCTGATCCAGAATGGCGGGATCGAACCTGGACGGACCGTGACGGTCCAAAGCTTGGCGGAGGCGTTCGGGGTCAGCGCTATGCCCGTACGCGAGGCCATGCATCGCCTCGTGGCTGAAAAGGCCCTGACCGTCGTGGCTGGCCGATCCGTTGGCATCCCACCCCTGACGTTGGATCGTCTCGAGGACCTACGCAGGGTGCGTGTGGAAGTGGAAGGGACTGCCGCGAAGTGGGCTGCTCAATTGATCTCTTCCGAGGAGATGAGTCGTCTTGAGAGGCTGATAAAGGAGATGCATCTCGCCGGACTAAAAAATGACCGCACGCGCTACGTTCCGGCCAACCGCGATTTCCATTTTACCATCTATCGTGCGGCCGGGTCGGAGACGCTGCTGTCCATCATCGAGTCGTTGTGGCTACAGATCGGTCCTTATATCAATCTCTTGACCCAATCGAACAATTGGGGGCCGTCAGCCGTCCAGCACCAAGCGATCTTTAGTGCGCTGCAGCGCCGCGATCAGGCCGCCGCCTGCAACGCTTTGCAGTCGGACATTGATGGCGCTGCAAGAGCGCTGAGCCACGTGCTTGCCGAGTCAGAGCCGCAGGGCAAGATCCGCGCCCGCCGGGCATAGGGCCACGTCGCCGGCTGGCCGTTCGATGCGCCTTACGTCGCGACGCTAGCAGGAGGGTTATGTCCAGGGCTCACGCCGGGAGTGGAACAGACCTGGGGGGTTCACGGCTGCCGCGTCGTCCCGCACGCTTTGCGCTTGCGTCAGGGGAGCAGGCGATGGCGGCGACGAGGTGGACGGTATGGGTCGAGGCGGCGCGTCCTGACGGGACGAGCGAACGGCGTGAGATCGGATCCGTCCGGCGCGACCTGTCATCGCCCGACCCGGCCGACCTCGGCCTTCGTCTCGCTGAAGCCAAGGACTTGCTGCATCAGCTGCAGCTGCGCCTTGTGCAGGACCAAGTCGATCAGGCCAGCGCGCTTGATCGAACCTGCGCCGGCTGCGGTTCAAGGCGCGCCCTGCATGATCATCGCCGCCGCGTGGTCGCCACCCTGTTCGGGCGGGCTGCCGTCCGGCAACCGCGCTGGCTTCCTTGCCACTGCGAGCGAAGCGAGGCCGACGCTCCAAGCCGCGTGCGTGCGCTCCTGAGCGTTCGCGCGACGCCCGAGTTGGTCCGGGTGCAAGCAGAGCTCGGCGCCCGGCTCTCGTACCGCGAGGCGGCCCGCGTCATGGACCTGCTGTTGCCGGCCGGCACCGCGGCCAACCACACGGGCGTGCGGCGCCGGCTGGCCAAAACGGCCGACCGCCTGCAAGCGCACGACGACGCCAGCCCGCACCGCATGGGCCTTGCCCGGGGCAGCCCAATGGTTGTCACGCTCGACGGCGCCCACATCCGGGCCGTGCCTGGCTACCAGGCCCGGCACTTCGAGGTGACGGTCGGCCGTGTCGAGGCCGCGGGGCGAGCAGCACGGCACTTCGCCGTCGCGCCGAACGTGCCGGGGAGCCGGCCGGGCACGATCGGCAACGCGCTGCGGGCACAGGGCTGGCTACCCGGGCGCGAGGTGGTCGTGCTGAGCGACGGCGACCCCGCACTGGTCGGCGCGGTGCGGTCGGCAACACGCGAAGCTGTGGCTCACATCCTTGACTGGTTTCACATCTCCATGCGGGTGCGCCACGTCGAGCAGGCGCTTGCCGGGCTGCTCGGGTCAAACCTGGAGCACAAGGGGCCGCTCTGGTATGCCGAGTTCGACGTGGAACGCTTGCGGCACCTGATCTGGAACGGCTATGGCGACGAGGCCCGCCGGGCGCTGCCCAACATCGGGCAGATGGCCGAAAACGCGGTCTGGCTCAACGGCCAGCAAGGGCGCGGTCGCATCGAGCGTTTTGCCCAGCTCGCAAGAGAGCTGGAAACCTACTTGGACCTGAACGCCCATGCTTTGGTCGACTACGGCCGGCGCCAACGGGCGGGGTTGCCGATCGCGACCTCCTGCGCAGAGTCAACCGTGAACAGCCTGGTGAACGCGCGCATGAACAAGCGCCGACAGATGCGCTGGACGCCACGCGGCGCACACCGCGTCCTGCAAGTCCGGGCCGCCGTCGTCGACGGGCGGCTCGGCGCGGACTAGATACGCCTCGCGGCCTAAAAGTTAACCCCAGGTCTGTTCCACTCCCTCTAATGGGAGCCAGGGTGCGCGAGCGCCTCCAGCGTCAGGCAAGTGGAAGCGGTTCGGCTCCGAAAGCGCCATGAGCCTGGCACTGGGATGCCGTTGCCGGCGCTGTGCAGAGGGTTGGGACGAGCGGAGACGAACGAATGACCGAGCAGGGCAGCGTGATCCGGGTCAACCGTGCCCCGGTGCTGACGCTGTGGGCGGCGATCGTGGCCGAGCGCCTGGGACATGACGCGGACGCGGCGATCACGCTGGGCCGCGCCGTCGCCGGGTCGAGCGCCTGGGTCAAGGCCCGCGCGATCGGGCTGGAGGAGAAGCGCGAGGACGGGGACCTGCGGGACGCAACAAAGCCTGTCCCGCGGCAAACCGTGCACCTGCTCGGACGCGACCTGCCCGTGGTCGAGCGGAACGGCAGCGCATACGCGCTCGACCGCGACAAGCCGGCCTCCCCGCGTCCGGCCCACGCCTATGTGGAGAAGGCGTTCGGCGAGCACCTGCCGGTCGTGCGCCGGGCGATGGAGGCCTTGGCAGACTCGCTGCCGCCTGAGGAGCTAAACCGGATCGGCTTCCGGCTCTACGAGCGGTTACGGCCTGAGGTGCCCGCCGGCGCCGCAGGCTGGGGCAAGAAAGGCGTCCTCGACCTCAAGCAGATCAAGGGTGCCCAGCTCTGAAGCCAAACGGCCGCGACCTCCGCAGCGACAGCGTCAGGGGCACCACCACCACTGCTGCTGCTGTTAGCTTTCAGGCTCCTGACTTCCGTTGGAACAGGCCGGCTGAGATGGGTCTGGGCTCATGCCTTTCCCTTCGCTTGAACCCGCTTGCCGAGGCTGAATGCTGCCGTCAGGAGCGTTCAGCCGAGGAAGGCTGCATGTGCATGGCCGCGGGGCCTGCAGCGCAGGGCTCACACATGAGATCGCCCAGGTCGCTCGGTCTGGCCTGGCGCATTTCTCGTGTTTGTGAAAGCGCGCACATGCGGAGCGTAAATGCCGCTTGACGATTAATGTCGCACGCCTTGGTTCACCTCAGAGCTTCTCATGCGCAGTCCCTCGCCCGCTGCGCCCTTTGCAGCAATCGAGCGTGAGCGTCGTTTCGGCGCTTCCTTGCTTTGTGGCGGCGGCAACGCATTAGCCGTCTTGGCCGATTTCGCGGGAGGAGACTTCGCGGTCGCAGCGCGTTTTGCCTTTGGCGAGCCGGATACCTGGCCAGGAGCACTCTCCTGCTGCTCGAGCTGAAGGCACGCGCCCAGAACTCACCCTCGCGACTTTCAGGACGCCCCTCAGCTTCCCAAAGGTGATAGGCCCGTACCCGGACCTTATCCTCGTTGCCATTCCCGCTATCCATCAGGCGACTCCAAGCATGGTCATTGTCTCTCCACTGTAAGCTTCCGCTGAGCGGATCTTATGACTTCGAAACGAGTTAGTCCATGGAACCTGACTGCAGGGGTGCCGTCGCGGAGGTGGTGGAAATAGGTTGGCGGCGTAGTCTCTGGTTTGTT
>CAXTUQ010000051.1:0-17455 GCA_964247405.1 uncultured Acetobacteraceae bacterium | reverse complement strand
GCACCCGCATTGCGCCAAACCACCAGCGTGACCCGCCCTTGCCGCGGGTCAAGCCCGCCCCTCCGGGGCGCCGCGCCCGCGCGGCTCCGACACGCCTCCTATGGCAGGGCAGGGCCGCCCCGGGCACAGGCCCCAAGAGGCCCGCGCCCGACGCAGCCCGGCCCTGCCCGGACGCGCGCCTGCGGGCTTGACCCGCGGCGAGGGCGGGCAAGAAAGCAAGAACAACAATGCAAATGACGGTAGCGTCGAAATCCGCTGAAACGACATTCCCCGACGCACGGGTTCCAAGGGAGACCGCTCATGTCCAGAACACCGCTCATCTTGATCGCACCGGCAGCGTTCGCCATCGCCGTCGCCGCCACAGGCGCACGGGGCGCGGTGCTCGATCGTGTCTGCACGATCTCAAGCCACGAACCCAACTCCTTCGCCGTGCAACTCGACACGACCCAGCACGCGGTTTTCCAGAACGGCCTCCCGCTCGCAGACGGCTCGCGTTCCGCCGGACCTCGGTAACTTCGTGACGTCCGAGATGGATGGCGCCATGACCTGGGGCGCCCGCAATATCAGGACCGGGGCAACCTATTACCGTTATGAGTTCGACACGGCGACAGGCAGGCTGAGCTACGACGCGGAGGCGCTTCACGCGGAAGGGACTTGCGCACCAGCCACGCAACTGTAGCGGCTCGTGCGGGCCGGATCGGAACCAGGAAATGCTTCAAGGATTTCGCATCCACCGTTCGAAAGAGGAATGCCTCGCCCGCCAGGCGCAAGCGGACGTGGACCGGGCTTTGGAGGTGCTCGGCGTCGAGGTGGACGCCGGAGAGGCGCGCATCTCTGGCAGCATCCAGGACCTCCGCCGCCAGCTGGACGACCTGCTGCCGCCGGCTTCCCTGCCTGGCTTAGGAGGGAGCCTGCTGCGCTGGGTTGCCTACCCCGCTCCTTGCGCCCTCCGCACCCCGTTCAGTACCGCCTCATGCGTCGCCAGTATCCGCCGCAGCGTGGGCTTCCCTTTGTCGCTCGCTTCGGCGATGCCCTCGTGCATTTCCTCGATCCCCGTCGTCATCTGCTCGGCCAGGCCGGATAACCGCTCCTGTAGCTGCTCGCCGTCGTCCTCCAGTTCGGCCGTCCAGATGGCAAGGACACGGGAGAGTTCGGTGGCGGCGCGGTCGGGAGGGACGCCCGCTTGCAGGAGCTTGATAAGGGGAGCCAGGTCGGCAGCAGGGGAGCGGGACATGCATGGGAAGGTGGGCAGGCGGACCGTGGATGGCTACCCTGGGCTTGGGGCGACGAGGGGCTGCTTTGTATCGAGTGCGACGGTAGCCATGTTCCCGGTTCACCTCGCCTGCCGTGCTATTCTGCCCGTTCCGTGGCGTGACCCTACCCAGCCGACCGAATGACCACGTGCGCCCACGCTTCACGACCGCGACCGCTATGGCATCGCTTGTTGTATCGCAGCGCCGTCCGCGACAATGCCGCGCTGCTCCATCATGCGATCAACCTTCCCGCGCATCGTGACAGCGCAGCCAGGGACCATGCACCGTTCCAGCAATGCACGGCGCTGGTCGCGCGGTACGGCTTTCAGGTCCACAAGGAACGGTGAGGTGTCCGTGGCACCGGACCCCAGCAGCGCCATCTCTCCCGAAAGCATCAGGTTGCCGGAGACCTCGACGCCTTGCCCGCGCAAGGTGTCATAATCGAGCTTGAGATCGGTCAGGCTTATGGCCTGGTAGCCGTGCCGACTAGGCGGGAGTACATCCGGCCGTGCCGGGGCCGCGAGCTTGTCGTAACAGTTCAGGCGTTCGGTGTCGTCCATAACCGAGCGGCAACGCCCTATGTCGGCAGGTTCCTGCGCCCATGCTGGCAAGGCCGCCGCAACAGCTATGAAGGCCGCACCGATCATGGCCGGAACACCACCCATAGCTGTTCCCTTCAACCTGCTTCAGGGCGTGTCATACCGTCCGTCTTCGACCAGGGCCAGCTCACGGATCAGGATGTCGAGGATTTCCAGCGGCTCGCCCTGGTCCGCCTGGATGAAGATTTTGTAGGCGCCGTCAGCCGAGGCAGACGAATGCCGGCCGCGGAACAGCGTTTGATCGCGCTTGCCGCCCAATCTGCGCATCTCGGATCGAAGCAGTCTGGCCCTCAAAGGCCCTTGGTCAACAAGGCGGCCAGCATCGCCAGGATGCCGAAGCAGGTGCCCAGGGTGGCGCTGTATAGGCCGCCCACGGCGTAATCCTCGGGCGCCGCGAAGTAGGCGACGTTGTTCTCCGGCGTGCCGACGATGCCCCGCCCCCTGGCACGCCCCGCCAGGTAGCGGACCACCACGGCCAGCGCGGCCAGCCACGCCAGGGCGGCGCCGATGATGCCGGACGTCATGGGCGGTTGGGCATAGATGGCGAAGCCGGCGCCAAGCGCGGCAACGGTGATGAATGCGCCGGCATCCCGGCACGCGCGGAGACGCATGCCCCGGAGCATCTCGGCTTGCATGTCGGAACCGAGCCGTTGCGGAGCGGATCGGGCACGCTGCCTTGGCGTGTCGGGCGTCGCTGGCGAGCGGGAGGACGGCACCGGCGGGCGTGGCCGCCGTGCCCAGTCGAGGACGAGCCGCCGATCCGCGTCCAACAAGCCCTTCCATATGGGCGTGTTGGGAGCAATGACGGTCGCGGCAACGACGTCGGGGTCGCCGTGCACCAGCCGCCGGGCGACGGCGTGCGACGCCGTCGCGACCAACTCCCGCGCGTGGGCTAGGCGGCTCTCCCAGCCGCCACCGTAGGGTGGGACGCAGCAGCCCCCGGCCGGCGTGCCGCCGGGGCTGGCAGGTCCAGCTTGTTCGCCAGGTCGCGCAGGCTCGCGAAGTACCAGAGCAGATACTCGCCGAGGAATATCGCGGCCTCGTCCTCCTCGACCGGTGCTCCTGCGGCCCCAAGCAAATCCGCAACGTCATCGATGGACATGGCCGCGATGTCGTGGAACGCGACGTTGCGGCTGCCATACAGCTCGCCGACGAGCGGGCCGCCGTTGTAGTCGATGAGCACGACGTCGGAGGCGGTCTGCCTCAGCTTGTCCGCGACCGAGGCCGCGTTGTTGGTCTTGCGCTGCCGGTCATGCGTCACGTGCGTGATGACGACGACCACCTTGGCGTTCGGGTAGATGGAGCGGGCCTTCGCCGCTGCGGCCTCCGCGCTGAGCGCGCTCGTGATGTCCTCCGCCTTGGCGACGACCAGGAACACTATTCCGCGCCCGCCGTCCGTGCGCTCGCCATGGGACGCGATCTCGGCTTGGTCGAGCAGGCCGCGCGTGCCGCCGGCGGCCACGTCGATCAGGGTGTCGCGGCTGGCGCGCATGGCTTGCAGCAGCGGGCCGAAGGCGGTCGCCTTGAGCCGTGGGTTCCCGGCCAGGTCCTGCTCGGATGGCAGCTCCACGGACGGCTCGGGTGCGGGCGCGTCGGCCTTCCTCAGCAGCTCCGTCATCTTGCGCTCGGTCGGCCGTTCGGCCTCGCCGATCCTGAGCGTTCGCCCTTGCTCCTCGAACAAGGACCAGACCAGCGCGGCGACGAAAGTCTTGCCGACGCCGCCCTTGTCGGCGAGCACGACGATGCGTAACGCGTCCGCCGACGGAGCGCCACCGTTGACCATGCCGGCCCCGGCGCCCATGCCCTCTCCACCCGCGTCTTCGATCTTCCTGGTCATCTCTGCCTCTTAGGGTTGGTCAATCCTGGTTGCCGCCCGGCGTTCCGGATGCCGAGCGCCGTCTCCGCTCCCGAATCCGTGCCAGGACTTGGTCATCGTGCACTGCCTGGTCGGCGACGGCCCGCGCCAGCGGACCTTGATGCCTCGGCTCAGCGGGGGTGGCCCTCGGCATTTCCCGGTCCACTGCGACGGGTGGCTGCAGCGGAGGAGGTGGTGGGGGTGCCAAGGGTCGGGGCGCTGCAAGCTCCCGAATGGCCTCGCGTCCGTCAGGTACTCCAAGACCGATGGCCACGGTCCCTTGCATGCCCAGTTCGGCCAACACCGCCGATGCCGCCGCTCGCGCCACTTCCTCAATGGTTTGCGGCATCCGCGTCGCGATCCTTACCTGCTCGGCCGTGCGGGCTTTCTGGACAACGGACTTCAGCATCTTGTCCGTCCAGCGTCCGGTGCTCAGGTGCCTGTCGCTGCGCGGCTTGCCTGCCCGGTAGCGTATGCGGGTCAGGTTGAGCACCTCCGCCAGTTCGGCCCATGCCCAGGACCTTGGCCCCTTCGTGAGCCGTGTCAGCTCCGCATGTCGTTCGTAGATCCACCTCGTGACGGCCATCCCCGGTGGGCATGTCGCTTCAAGGCGGGCTGCCAACGCGGCTCGTTCGGTTTCGGTGTGCGGCGGTTTCCGGGTTGTCCGATGAAGGGGATGTGCGTCCACGGCGGCCTGCATACCCCTCCCGTCTGTCTGAAGTGACAACTTAAAGTAACAAGGTTCTAGGCTGTCACTTTAGCGACCCTGGCAGAAGTGACAACTCAAAGCAACAACGCACAGGATTGCACACCATTGCTCGCTTAATCGGGCCGTGGCAGCGTCACGCGGCTGACGCCCTGGATCAACTCGACCTTTGAGCGCATTTCCAGAAGGAGTTTCTCCACATGGTTTCCTCACCTTCTGCTGTGGTGGATGTGGAGGCTGATGCCCTGGACGATATACGCCAGGCTATCCTAACCCTGGCAGACCGGCAGACGGCCGCGCTGGATGCCATTGCCGCCCACCGCGTGCGCCTTGACGCCCTTGCCGGCGCGGTGCGCGCGGTGGAGAAGCAGGTGGCCACAAGCAACGAGCATTTGGCCCGGATCGTGTCTGCCCTGGAAGACAAGGGCGAAGGCAAAGGCAACGACTTCAAGGAGCTTGTGAACGCGGTGCAAGGGATGGCCGCGGACGTCCGCGACCTCGGCGAGGGCACGGCGACGATGGCCAACGCGGTGACACTGCTGGCAAGGCATCTCGCGCCCGCCGAGGACTGATCCGCCGTGGTCGCCACCTTCAGCCGCATCGCCGCGGACGCCGCGGTGGAGGAGGTCGCGCAGTACTACGGCCAGGTCGAGCTGGAGGCCGACATCGAACGGGCGGCATCCTACTACCAGGGCGAGGGCGCGGTCACGGTGGCATCCGGCCTCCATGCGGGCTGGCAGAATCTGCTCGACATCCATCCCGGCGAGGCCCCCGACAGGGCCGGGATGCTGCGCTTCCTGTCCGCCGAGAGCGCCGTGGGCACGCCGACGCTGCCCAGGCAGGTGCAGTACCTGGCCTACGACCTGACGTTCAGCGCCAGCAAGGAGGTGAGCGTGCAGTGGGCGGCCGAGCCGAACGCCGCCCGCCGTGCGGTCTTCGAGGCGGCGCACCGGGGCGCGGTCCGGGACACGATGGAGGAGGTGTCCCGGCGCCTTGACTGGACCCGGCGCGGCGCCGGCTCGACGGAGGAGATGCGGGGCGAGACTGCGTGGATGGCGTGCCAGCACTACACGGCGCGGCCGGAAGCGTCGGGCACCGCGGCCGACCCGAACCTGCACACGCACGTCCTAATCCGCAACGCGGTGCTGACGGCGGACGGGCACATCGGCGCCGTCGACAGCATGCGCCTGAACGGCAGCGTGAAGGAATTCGGCGCGCTATACCACATGCGCATGGCGGCGCGGCTGGCCGATGCCGGCATCGCCGTGGACCTGGACCGCAAAGGCATTGCCGCCGCCGTCGCCGGCACGCCGGCCGAAGCCGTGGAGCTGTTCGGCAAGCGGGGCGGGCAGGTGACGGCCGCGGCCATGGTCTTCGCCGGGCAGCAGGGACTGGACTGGGACAGCCTGCCCCTGGCCCGGCGCACGGCCCTGGAGCGTGAAGCCGCAGGCATCTCCCGCGCCGGTAAGAACGACGGCAAGATCAGCTTCGAGGGATGGCGCGAGGACCTGGCCGCGGCGGGCATCGAGATCACCGACCCCATCGGCCAGGTGCCCGCGCCCGACCGCTCCCCCGAGGCACGGGCGGAGCGCGCGGCCCAGGCATGGGAGCCGGCGGCGCGCAGCATCGGCGAGGCGTTCGAGAAGGAGGCCGTGCTGGACGAGACCGTGCTGCGCACCCATGCGGCGCGCGCGCTGATCCCGCTCGGTGGGGGCACGCTGGACGACGTGGGCGCCGTCATCGGCCAAGTGGAGCGCCACGGCGTCATCGTGCACGGCGAGACGACGCCGCTCATCCGCGGCCAGGAGAACGGCCGCCTGCGCTACACCACCCAGGCCCAGCTCGACGCCGAGGCCGGCATCGTGGAGATGGGCCGCGCCGCCGCAGCGGACCGGACCGGCGCCCTGACCCGGGACGAGCTGGACGTGGCCATCGCCAAGACCCTCACGGCCAAGGGACGGGAACTCAACCCCGGCCAGCTCGACATGGCGGTCGCCCTGAGCACGCGCGGACGGTTGGCGCTTGGCATCGGCGTGGCCGGCGCCGGCAAGACGACCCTGCTGGAGCCGGTGGTGGCCGCCTTCCAGGACCCGGCCCGGCCGGGCGGGGCGTGCGAGGTGTACGGCGTCGCCACGGCGTGGCGGCAGGCCGGGGCCTTGCGCGGCGCTGGCATCGCGGACGCTGCGCCGCCCGGCTCCCTGGACTTTGCCGAGGCGGCCCTGTCCCGGACGGCCGCCAAGGGCAAGCGCAGCCGCCGGCAGGACCGTGGCGAAGGGCTGGACGCGGCCCGCGCGCTGCGGGACCAGGGCATCGCCGGGCAGCGCGTGTTCGCCACGGCGGCGCTGCTGGCGAACTACGAGGCGGGCAAGCTGCCCATCGACGGCCGCAGCGTCGTCGTGATCGACGAGGTGTCGCAGCTCGGCGTCCGGAATGCCTTCCGGCTGCTCGGCATGCAGGCCGCGACCGGCTGCCGCATCCTCGCCATCGGCGATGACAAGCAGTGTCAGGCGGTCGAGGCCGGCGACGTCATCGACCTGTTCCGCCGCGCCATCCCCGACCAGGTGCCCGAGCTGCTGGCCACCATGCGCCAGCTATCCGACGAGCAGATCGAGATCGCCCGCTTGTTCCGCGAAGGGAAGCCCGAAGCGGTCGAGACGGCGTTGCGCATGAAGGCGGCGGACGGCGCGCTGCAGGTCGTGCCGGGCGGCGCCGACGCGGTTTACCGGGCGGTCGGGCAGGTGTGGACGCGGATGGCGGACGAAGCCGCGGAGAAGGGCTGGACGTTCGGCCTGTCGGCGCCGACGCACCAGCACGCACGGGCCGCCTCGGCCCTGATCCGGGGCATCCGGCGGGAGCGGGGGGAGATCGCCGGCCCGGACCGCACCGTCGCGTGCGTCGATGGGCGCGGCGCCAGAGGCGAGCAGTACGGCCTGCAGCTTGCCGTGGGCGACCGGGTGCGGCTGTTCGGGAAAACGGGCGGGCAGCCGCTCGACGCCCAAGGCCGGCGCCGCCGCGGCCAGCCGGTGCGGGTCGGCATGAATGGCGACGTGGTGCAGATCGCCGGCTTCACGGCCCAGGGCTTCACGGTCGAGAAGGACGGGCAGCGGCTGGAGGTCCATTGGCAACGTCTGCGCGACGAAGCCACCGGCCGGGTGAAGCTCGGCGCCGGCGAGGTGCACACCATCGACGCCAGTCAGGAAGCGACCGGGCACCTGTGGTGCAGCCTGATGCCGGACGGCGCCGCCATCGGCATGCGCCGGGGCTACGTGGCCGAGAGCCGGCAGCGCGTGCGGACCTACACCGTCGTGGGCGAGGACGCCGAGCGCCAGGCCATCGCGCGGGAACGTGGGTTCGGGTCGCGGGCCGAGGTCACGGCCGATGACGTGCTCAAGCACATGGCAAGGGCGCTGGCCCGCCCGACGGAAAAGACGAGCGCGCTGCGGTTCAGCGAGGCCATCGCGGCGCTGCGCGAGCCGGCGCTGGACATGGCGGCCGGGGAAAGGCGCCGCGCCCACCTGGAGCACGCACGGCAGATCGACCAAGCCGCGGCGTGGGATCGGCAGAGCCGGGTGCCGCCAGCACACGCCACGCTCTCGCGGCTGGCCGAACGGGTACGGGTGCAAGCGTTCAAGCGGGCGGCAGGACCGTCGCTGCGCCAACTCGCTGCGCGGGTCGCGGAGACGGCTGCGGCGATGCGCGCCGCCTATGGCCGTCTGCTGGACGCCACGCGGCTGCGCGAAGGGCTGGAGGCCGCCGCGACGCACCTGCGGGTGGCGGTTGCACGTCTACGGCCTGGCCTGAAAGCCGGGCCTGCACGGTCCCAACCGGATCAGCGCGGACCTGCTCCTACCCGCTAACGGTTCAAGAGGACGGCTGGCGAGGGGCGCAGGGCAGCGCCCGAGTCGTATGGGAAAGCGGCGGCTTCCAGGCACGACGCTGTTTCGCCGAGCGAGTGTCACTCTGCCGCCACACGCAGGGACATTCCTATTTACCTTTGCGAGTCAGGCGCTTAGATCGTTACGGTCCGAATTCGGACAAAACCTTCTATTAAAATCCTGCAAGATAGAGGAATCTTCTCGACAAATTGTTGTTCAAGGCTTGTGCAATGCCAGCCTGCCGTCTTTAAGGCGAAGGCTCATTGTACGGTTGCGGATAATCAAGAATGGCGCGAAGCACGCAGAGCGCTCGGGATCAACTATTCGAAGCTGTCCATGAGGACGGCGCAGCCCTTCTTGTCCTCCAGGCGCGGTTCGGCGAACGGCTGCGCCAAGCGCGGCTCGCAGTGGGCATGACGCAAGCCGAGATGGCCAAACGATCCGGCGTGCACGACCACTACATCGGCCGGGTCGAACTAGGGCACAAAAACCTCACGCTCGGCACCATGCTGAGGCTCGCCATGGTTGTGGGTTGCGACGTCGGAGACATGCTGAGCGAGTCGACTATGCCGTCGGACGGGCAAGCAGATTAGCTGTTGCAACCTCCAGCAAGGAAACTTATAAGTTTGCAGACTTATAAAGTTACCTAGCGAAGCGACCAAGGTCGGTTCCGGGAAGAGGGAGCGACCTTATGTCAGGAAGCTTACAGTCAGCCGTTGCGGCACGACAAGCACCCTTTACAGATTTGGGTCGAGCCGATCGCCTATGCACTACGCAAAGCGTGTTGGTCGACCAAGCTGCGCACCGGACAGTAGCAGCTCATGACCGCCTGAACCTGCCTGGGCAGGCTCTGGGCATGCCATCCAGAATGGCTTTTCGTCTCGTGCCGCAGGCTTGCGACTTTGCCGGGAGTGAGGCCTGCAACGGCACCACCGCCCGGCGGCACGCCCACCGTGCGGGCGCCATATTACGCCGCAGCAATGCCATGTCTGTTGCTTGCGCCGATCCAATTCAGACAGGCTTTGCCACAGCCGTTCCTGGCCGCACCCTGCAGGGCCAATCCTGACATGGCGGGCAACGCAGCCAATCAGGCGCCGACGTTCGACAGCGAGTTCGACACCCTGGACGTGTCCGGCCGCGGCCAGTGGACGCCGAACATGCCGTGGGCCACCGCCGATGGCCGGAACGAGGACGACCCGTCCGAGGCCGGCTTCTACGTCAACCCGAACTTCGCGCCCTTGGCGTCCGCCAGCCCCTTCTCGGTGACCAACGGCGTGCTGGACCTGGCGACCAGGCCGATGCCGGCCGGCATCGACCCGTCGCTGGTCGATGGCAAGCCCTACGTGTCCGGCCTGCTGCAAACGGCCAAGGGCTTCAGCCAGCTTTATGGCTACTTCGAGATGCGGGCCGAGCTGCCGGCCGGCAACGGGGTGGGCGCGGCGTTCTGGCTGCTGCCCACGGACGGCTCCTGGCCGCCCGAGCTGGACGTGATGGAGAGCCTGGGCCAGGACCCCTCGACCGTCTACCAGACGGTGCATGGCGGCACGTCGTCCGCCTCGGTGCCTCAGCAACAGGTCGCGGCCACCGTTGCGGGCGGGGCCGCGTCGGGGTTCCACACCTACGGCGTGGACTGGGAAGCGGACAAGACCACGTTCTACGTGGACGGCAAGCAGACCGGGCAGTTCGACACGCCGGCGTCGATGCACAAGCCGATGTACATGATCCTGTCGGACAACAGCACGCCGGCGTCGGACGTGAAGTGGGGCAAGCCGGTCGATGGCTCGACCCCGTTCCCGGCCGACTTCAAGGTGGACTACGTGCGGGCCTACGCCTCCATGCCGGACTTGGCGTCGGGCGGCTCCCCGGCTCCCGGCGGGACCGCGGCGAGTGCGACGGCTGGTGGCGGCACAGGCGCGAGCGGGTCGGCTGCGGGGAGCGCCGCCTCGAGTCCGCCCACTCCGCTCGCCCCGTCCACGGCGTCCGTGCCGGCAGTCGTCGGCTCAGGGGCGGACACGCTGGTGCTCAACCTGTCCGAGGACGCCTATGGAGGTGACGCGCAGTTCACCGTCACGGTGGACGGCAAGGCGGTCGGTCCGGCACAAGCCGTGACCGCGTCCCACAGCCAAGGCCAGTCGGAGGCGTTCACTCTCAAGGGGGACTGGAGCGGCGGTCCGCACACCGTGGGCGTCACCTTCGTGAATGACCGCTACGACGGCACGGCGGCCACCGACCGCAATCTCTACGTTGACGGCGCGACGTTCGACGGGGCGCAGGTCGAAGGCAAGACGCCGCTCTATGGCCAAGGCACGGTGAGCTTCGGCATCGGCAGCGCCAACGCGACCTCGCCCGTGCCAGCCGGCACGCTGAGCGTGACGGACGGCACAGGAGCTACCACACCCGTGCCGCTGATCGCCACCGGCAGCCGCACGGACACCGTGGGCGGCGGCACGGTCAGCCAGGCGGTGAAGGACGGCGCCGACACGCTCACCACCAGCGGCGCCATCAAGAGCGAGGCGGCGACACTGGGCGGCGGCGCGCAGAAGCTGATCCTGGTCAACCCGCGGTCCATGACGCTCACGGGCGGGTCGGGAGCGGACAGCGTGTCGGCCGACAGCGGGTCCAACCGGTATGTCGCCGGCAGCGGGTCGCTGGACGTCACGGGCGGGCCGGGCGCGTCGGACTTCGTGCTGCACGCCGGAGCCGGGCCACTGACGGTCGAGGATTTCGACGCCGGCAAAGGCGACACGCTTTCGATCGACAAGTCGCTGCAGGGATCGCTCAAGCAGGTGTCCGACGGCCATGGCGGGACGCTGCTCAGCTTCGGCACCGGGGCGGGCATGATCGACCTGATCAACCACGGCACCGTCGGCCAAACAAGCATCCAGTTCATCTGACCAACTGAAGCACCCTGCCCACGCGGCAGCCGGTGTCCGCCAGCAATAAGGTAGCCCATCGTGCCTGTTGTTCCGAAGAATACCCTGACCGCCCAAGCGCTCGATGTGAAGTTCGCACGCAAACAGCGGCACTATTCGATCTCCTTTGTCCATCAACCTGCGCCCCTGCCGTCCGCCCCCATGCGGCAGGAGCCGCATCTTGCACTGTGGTCGCCACCCGCACCTGAGCCGCAGGCGTCTGTGCAGCCAGAAAGTTCCTCCGCCACGTTCGCGGCATGGCGCGGCGCAGCGGAGGCCGGCCTGGGCCTCCACGACGAAGCGCACGAACCGGCAATCGCCAGCACGCCGCGCCGCGCGCGTCCGTCCCGCCGCGCCCTGCGCAGCACGGGCGCCGTCGCCTTGACGTGCATGATCGCGGCTGGCGCCTTTTACACCCGGGCGGCCTGGATGCCTGTTGCCGCCACGACCACGGCAGCCGGCACGGACCCGGGCAATCCAGTCGCGCCGGTCCACGACGTGGCGGCATTGCCGGCTCCGGAGGCAGCGACGGAAATCCCGCCGGCGCAACCTCCGGACCCCCAGCCGGCGGCTGCGCCGCGTCCGGCATTGAGCGCCGCGAGTGCGGCAGCGCAGGCCACGCCGGGCCTCCGGTGGATGGCTCCGGCGCCAGCACCGGCGTCCGCGTCGGCGTCCAAGCAAGCCGAAGCCGGAGCACCGCCTCCCGCCCCGACCAGCGCGGCCGGCACGGTGGAGGCCAGGCCGGTCGCCATGCGCGGGTCAGCTTTTCCCGTGCCGTCACCCCAGCGCCCGCAGGTGCTGCCCACACCGGCCATAACAGTGAAGGCGCCCCCGGCAGGAGCGACGGCGGCCTCCGACGTGCCGCCCCCGGCTTCGGTTGCGGAAGCGCCGTCCGCTCCCGAGCAGCCGGCGGCATCGGAAGCGGCAGGAAGCACGGGAACGGCGATGCCGAACTCCGACGGTCAGCAGCTCGCCAGCACGCTCACCCTGGTGAAGCAGATCGCGATGCTCGTGCACGACATCCAGGACGAGAACACCAAGCACCGGGTAAGGACCGACACGTTGCAAGCGAAGACCGAGGCCCTGCAAACAAGGGGCGACGAGTTGGGCAAGCGCATGGATGCGGTTGCGGCGGAGAACACGCGGCTCCATGCCCAGGTGAGGGTGCTCGCGGGCCGCATGCAAAGCCGCCCCGTGATTTACCAGCCACGCCCGGCCCCGGAGGCGCGGCCTTGAACGCCCCCTTCGCAGTCGGGGCGAACCGCCGGACCGACCACCTGCGCCATGCCCTCGGCACGCTGGTCAGCAACGTCCTTGCCGAGCAGGACGTCACCGACGTCTACCTGAACCCGCCCGAGCAGGCCGGCCGGCCCGGCGAGGTCTGGGTCGTGCGCCACGGCGAGGACCCTGCCGTTTGCGGCACGATGGCCGCCGACGAGGCTTTGCGCCTGATCACCGCCGTCGCCGGCACGCTCGACACCGTGGTCACGCGGGACCGCCCCTTCGTGGAGGGCGAGCTGTTCGGCGACGGCCCGCGCTTCGAAGGGCTGATCAAGCCCGCCGTGCTGGGACCCTGCTGGGCCATCCGCAACCCGGCGTCGCGGGTCTATACGCTGGCCGAGTACGAGGCGCGCGGCGACATTACCGCCCGGCAGCGCGAGATCCTTGAGGACGCCGTCGTGCGCCGCCTTAACATCGTGGCGGTGGGCGGCACCGGGTCCGGCAAGACCACGTTCCTCAACGCGCTGGCCGAGGCCGTGGCCCGGCTCACGCCGTCGCACCGGATGCTGACCATTGAGGGCGCCCGCGAGCTGCGCATCGCATCGCGCAACAAGGTCCAGCTCCGCACCGCGCCCGGCTTCGACGAGCACCTGGCGCTGCGCGCCGGGCTACGCCTGAACATCGACCGCGTATGGGTCGGCGAGGTGCGGGGCGCGGAGGTGATCCGCATGCTGGACGCCTGGAACACCGGCCATTCCGGCGGCGGCTGCTCGCTGCATTCCGATATCGCCACCCCGGGCGACGCCCTGCTGCGCATCGAGCAGATGGCTGCGCTCGCCACCCCCGCCCCGCAGCAGCGCCTCATCGCCCGCCTGGTCAACCTGATCGTGTGCCTGGAGCGCGACGGGCGCGGCCGCAGGCGGGTCACCCAGATCGTGCGCGTCCGGGGGTGGGACGGCACGGACTACACCCTGGAAACGGAGCACTGAGCATGTCCAAGCCGATCCTCTGCACCGCGCTTGCCGCCGCAGCGATGTCCATCCTGCTGTTCATTCCCAATGCGGCCGAAGCCGCCGCGGGCGGCGGCGGCGGCGGCATGCCATACTCGACTTGGTTGCAGACGTTCAAGGCGAGCGTGAGCGGCGAGGTCGCGCAGGTCATCTCACTGGTCGTCGTGGTCGGCGGTGTCGCCGGCTGGATCCTGGCCGGCCAGCTGGAAGGGCTGCTGCAGGTGATCATGCGCAGCGGCCTCGGCATCGCGATCATCGTCGGCGCAGTCGCGTTCATCACCTCCATCGGCTCGGCCGGCGCCGTCCTCTGACCATGGAGACGCGCGCCAGAGGATCGGGCCTGTTGATCAGCCAGGCCCTGACCCGGCCGCTGCTGATCGGCGGGTGCGAGCGCACGGGCTTCGGCCTGGTGGTCGGCGCCGGCGCCGGGCTGCTGATGCTGGCCTGGCAGTCGTGGTCGGTCGTCGCCGCGGCGGGCGGGGCGGGCATCCTGTCCGGCGGCCTGGCCGTGCTGCGCCGGATGGCCCGCAACGACCCGCAGTTCTGGGCGGTGTACCGCCGCAACCGCCGCTACCGGGCCTACTACCCCGCCCGCAGCACGCCTTGGCGCAAGGACTGAGCCGGTGGCCCGCAAGCTCGCGGCGTCGCGCCGCAAGGACGAGGCGTTCTCCGACCTCCTCGGCTGGGCCGTGCTGTTCGACAGCGGCTCCGTCATCATGCGCGGCGGCAACATCTTGGTGGGCTACTACATGGACCCGCCGGACTCGTCCGGCTTCCCGCCGGAGTTCCGCCAGCAGGTGTCCGTCCAGGTCAACGCCGCCCTCGCCCGGCTGGGCACGGGCTGGTCGATCTGGAGCGACGTGGCGACGGTCCCGGCCGGCTTCTACCCGCCGCCCGAGGCGAGCCACTTCCCCGACCCGGTAAGCCGGGCCGTGGACGAGGAGCGGCGGCGCATGTTCCTGAAGCCTGGCGCCTTCATGGCGGCCGAGCGCGTCATCGTCTTCTGCTACACGCCTCCCGGTGCCACGGCGCACAGGCTGGCCGACGCGCTGTACCGCGACGACGCGCCCGAGCGCCGCAGCACGCTGCGCCTGACCATCGACGCGATGCGGCGCACGCTGGAACGGTTCGAGGACCAGGTCGGCGACCTGCTCAGGCTGCGCCGCATGGGCAGCTATCTTGCCCCGGACCGCACCGGCCGCGAGCACCACTACGACGAGCTGGTGAACTACCTGGCCTACTGCGCCTACGGCCGCTTCGTCCCGCTGGTGATCCCGGACAGCGGCGCCTTCCTGGACAACGTGATCGGGGGCGAGGACTGGCATCCCGGGCACACCCCCCTGCTCGGCGAGGAGTACGTCGCCGTCGTCACCAGCGAGGGTTTCGCGGCCGAGAGCCTGCCCGAGATGCTCGGCCGGCTGTTCACCCTCGGCATCCCGTGCCGGGTCTCGCAGCGCTTCATCTTCCGCGACGCTCACGACGCCGAGAAGGACATCAAGACCCACCGCTGGCAGTGGAAGCTGGCGGAGGTGCCCTTTCTGGGCAAGGCCATCGGCTTGCAGAACCTGCCGGTGAACGAGGACGCCGTGGCCATGCGCAAGGGCTGCGACGTGGCCCTGTCGCTCGCGCGCGAAGGCAAGGTGAGCTTCGGCTACTACAACCCGGCGGTGGTGGTGCGGCATGCCTCGTCTGCCGCGCTGATGGAGCACGCCCGCGCCGCCGTCCGGGCCATCGAGCAATCCGGCTACAAGGCCCGCATCGAGACCGAGAACGCGCCCGACGCCCTGCTGGCCACCTTCCCCGGCCATGTGGAGGAGAACGTGCGCCGGCCGATGATCCACACGGCGAACCTGGCCGACCTGATGCCGCTTTCGGGCACCTGGAAGGGGTCGCAAACCACCCCGAACCCCTTCTATCCCCAAGGCGCCCCGGCGCTGCTCCAAGGGGCCACGGACGGGAACGAGCTGGCGTTCGTCAACCTTTGCGTCGGCGACAACGCCAACTTCGGGTTCTTCGGCCCGCCCGGCACCGGCAAGACGACTCTGTTGAATGGGACGGCCTTGCAGGCGCTGCGCTACCGCGGGATGCGCGTGCGCGCCGTGGACCACAAGCGCGGCATGCTGGTGGCCTGCCGGGCGGCCGGGGGGAACTACCACGAGATCGGCGGCGACGGCGCCCCACCCTTCGCGCCGTTCGCGCACCTGGAAACCGGCGAGGACCTGCGCCGGGCCGAGGATTGGGTGCGGTCGGTGTGGCCCCTGCACATGCCCGGCCCGTTCGAGCCGTCGCACCGCGACGCCGTGCGCGACGCGCTGCTGCACCTGCAGGGTCAGCCCGGGCGGCGCTCGATGACGAACTTCCACGTCGCGGTGCAGAACGTCCAGGTGCGCGACGTGGCGGGCTACTACTGCCACGGCCTCGGCGCGGGCGGCGACCTGTTCGACGGCGAAGGCGCCGAGCTGCCCCGCTCGCATTGGGACGCCTGGGACATCACCGCCATTATCGAGGCGGGCGACACGATCCTGCTGCCCGCGCTGCTGTGCCTGATGCAGCAATGGGAGCGCGAGGAAACGGGAGCGCCCATGCTCCAGCTCATCGACGAGGCCTGGAAGGCGTTCCAGCATCCCGTGTGGCGCCCGCACCTGGAACGCGCGCTGAAAACCAAGCGCAGCAAGAACGTCGGCATCGGCCTTGCGACGCAGAACCTGATCGACCTCGCCGGCTCGCGCCTGGCGCCGCTGTTCATGGAGAACGTTCCGACCCGCATCTACGGCGCGAACCCGGCCGCCCAGACCGGCGGCGCGGACGGCCCGGCCGACCTTTACACGCAGTTTGGCCTGTCCTGGACGCAGCGGGAGATCGTGCGCACGGCCACGCCGAAGCGCGAGTACTACCTGAGCCAGAACGAGAACAGCCGGCTCATCCAGTTCCGCCTCGGCCCGCTCACGCTGGCCCTCGCCGGCGCCACTAGCGAGGACGAGGTGCTGCGCGCCCGCGCCCTCATGGCCCAGCACGGCGACGGCTGGCTCGGCCACCACCTCCAGGACAAGGGGATCATCGACCATGCCCGATCGCTCGGCATTTAGCCGCGCGCTGCTGCCGGCGTTCGCGCTCGGCGCCGCGTTCCTCGCCGCGCCGGCGCCCCGGCCTGCCCGCGCGCAGCTCGCCGTCGTGTGCGCCAACTGCGCCACCTGGACGCAGCAGCTCACCTCCTACGCCAAGGAGGTCGAGCAGGTCGCGAACACGATCACCATGCGCATCAACCAGGCGACGATGCTCACAAATCAAGCCCGCAACATGGCGAGCCTGCCCGGGCAGGTCTGGAACCAGATCGAGGGCAATTTCGCGCAGACGCAGGCCCTGTTCCAGCGCGGCACCCAGCTCATGAACAACGCCAGCATGGTCAGCGCGAACCTACAAAGCTACCGCAGCGTGCTGGGCCAGACGCTCGACATGCCGGCGCAGTATGCGCGCTGGTCGCAGCAGGCCAATGACAACGTGGCGGCCACGCTGTCCGGCTTCGGCCTGATGCGCGACCAGATGACCGGCGACCGCGCCGTGGTCGATGCGATCCGCGCCCGCTCGGCCGGCGCGGACGGCGCGGTGCGCGCCATCCAGGCGAACACGGAGATGGCCGGCGCGCAGGTCAACGAGCTGCACCGGCTGCGCGAGATCATGCTGGAGGACGCCCGCATGAACGCGAACGCGCTCCAGATCGCGGCCGACCGGCAGGCGGTGGGCGATGCGGACATGACGCGCTTCATGGCCGCGCCCGCGCCCGCCATCACCGGCAATCCCCGCTACTAGGAGCGCGCCATGCAAGTCACCTCAACTTTGGCCGCCGCTGCCCTGGCCACGACCGCCCTGGCTGGCGGTGTGGCAGGTGCAGCGGTTCACGCCGTTGCCACCGCAAACGTGCAAGTCGCTTGCCCTGCATCGTCGGCCACCCCGGTCAACGACGAGGACATGCGCCGTTTCATGAGGCGGCCCGCCCCGCCGATTACTGGCAATCCTCGGTACTAGG
>CAXTUQ010000050.1:0-17595 GCA_964247405.1 uncultured Acetobacteraceae bacterium | reverse complement strand
GGCATGCGGCACACCTCGCCTGCCTTCATCGTTTCATTCTTCTTGTCTGGCCCGGCCTGGCCTGTCCGTTCGGTTCGGTTCCGGATGCCACTCGCTGCTGTCAGCTGAAGGGTGCATTCAGGCCCGTCCTCGGTTCAGCGTCACCGATCCGCGTTCAGTCCGGCATTTCGCCCAGCCCGGCACGGGAGCCCCCATCGCGAAATGCCGGCTTCGCAGCGCGCCAGCCGCACAGGCGGAGCAATCAAACCCGGAGGCGTCCCGCTCCCCGTTTCAGGGCTTCGGTCCCGAAGCTGGCTTGGGCGGAGCTTCCAACTCCGGTTCGGGACCAGCGGCGCCAGGCTTCTTCGCCCGCTCGGCCGCGGCGCGCTCGAAAGCGGCAAGGCGCTCGGCCAACGCCGCCGGAGGGGGCGTCCCCGGTGCCGCCGCGTCGGGTTCGGAGGGGCGCAGGGTGGCCAGGATATTCGAAAGCGGACCAACCCTGCGCTGGGCCGCCGGCCGGGCGGCCCCGGCCTGCAGCCCAGGCCGGCCCGCCAGGGCAGCCAGGATGGCAGGTATCTGCCGGTCGAGCCACTGCGGAAGCGGGTCGGACAGGTAGGTCACCCGGCCCGCGGCCGTTTCCAGAACGCGCCGGTGCGTCGGACCCGAGTTGTCCAGCACGATGGCCTGGTCGGCGATGGCGAGCGCACGCGAAAGGTTGGCCAGGCTGGCGCCGACGCGCCTGCGGATCGTGTCGGGATCGATGCGGTGCCCGCCCTGGCGGACCCGCGCCGCGACCCGCCGCACGTTCAGTTCCGGGTCGTGCAGCGCGACGTAGACCAGCGACACGGTGTAGCCGGCGTTCTTCGCGCGCTGCATCCGCAGCACGGCCGAGTGCCCGGTGAGCGTGGTTTCCAGGCAAATCGACTGGCCCTGGGCCAGGCTCTCCTCGAACAGCCGGACCGCGGCCTTGCCAGCCTGCGCATCGACCGAGCGGGGGTCGGCCGGATTGAGCTGCCGGGCGATCCGGTCCGGGTCGATCACCACCTCGGCCGGGTTCGCGGCGGCGTCCCGCACGCTGCTCTTCCCCGAGCCGTTCGGCCCGGCGAAGACGATGAGGTCGGTCACGGCGCGTCGGGGAAGTCTTCGTACCGGAACTCCCCGATGGGCGCCAGGCGCACGATCACCTGGCCCGGGTACTCCCGCACCACCCACCCGTCGAGATGGTAGGTCATGACCTCGCCGGCCTCGCGGCGCTTTTCCAGCGCGGTCCGCGCCGCGCGCCCGATGTTGGCCCAACTGATGTAGTCCCGGCCCATGCTGGCCTGGGCGGGGCTTGTCACGTCATCCGGCATGGTTTCTCTCCTTGGGCTTGGACGCTGCTAGGCATCATTCGATGCGGGAAGCCGGTCTCCTGGCCCACGCCCGGCAGCAGGCTTTCACAGCAGCGAGGCTCGGCAAGACGAGCAAAAACAATGGAATGAGTGCGATGATCCCGTTTATGAAGATTGCCATGAGGGCTCGGTCGATCACGGCAAGATCGGCGAACAGGTGTAGCGGGTTCGAGAGCGAGAAGTCCGATGCGGGCGGCAAGCCGAGTGCGGCATGGATCGCTTCGACAAGGCGGGCGCCAGGCCAGCCCCAAGGCCATTGCCACCACGAGGCCGGCGCAACTGGCGCATGCAGGGCGGCGACATAGCCAGCGCTGATCCGATAGGCTGCCCATCCCAGCAATCCGAGTGGAGGCAGGATCAATGGTGCGGCGAGGGGCGCCAGCAGCACTGCGTCCAAGGTCGAGAGCCGTGGCCGGCCTTCGGTGGTCTGGCGCGAGACACGTTCGGTCAAGACGATGCTCCTTTCGCCGTATCGGATGCCGGCTTCACCTCTTCCAGCAGTTGCGCCATACATTCTGACGTGCCGCGGCAGATCGCCTTGTCGTATCCTGCGTATGCTCGCAGCGTGCGAAAGCCGCCGCACACGGGGCAACGCTCGGCTGCCATGGGGTGCTTGGTGGTTTGCGGATCACGTTCCGACACGGGACATCTCCTCGGCTTCAGCATCGCGCCTGCTCAGGTTGAGATAAGCGATGACGGCGGCCTTCGCGAGCGCGTCGGAAAACACCGTCTCGCAGCCGTCCTGTTGCGTGCACATTTTCCTACACGCTTTCCTTCTCACTGCCGTCCGTCCGTTGCGCCACCTGCGTGCCGTACGGACCCGAGATCGGCCTTGCCCGTTTTCTCGTCCGGTTCGGCTTGCCCGGTTCGTCGTGGCTCCGAACGCCGCCGGCCGCCGTCAGCCGGGCGGCACGCCCCAGGACGGCCCGGGATCGGCCCCGCCGATCCGCGCCCAGTCCGGCAGCACGGCCCGCTCCACACGGGGCGGCGCGGCGGGCGCCTTCGGCTTGGGCCGCAGCGTGCGCGACCAGCGCACCTTGGCGACGAAGGCATTGTTGCCGTTGCTGCGTCGCCGGCGGGCACTGTGCCATCCGCGCCCCGGCACCTCCGATTCCCGAACCCAGCCGGCAGCCTTGATGCTTGCCCCACGTTCATCAGCACGTAAGTACGATATGATCTTGGAATAGCCGGCGCGTTCGGCAGCTTGGGCAGCTCCGGCGTAGAGTTTGGAGCAGCACCCGTCGCGCAGCATGGGTTCCGTGTCGCGCCGGACGCACACGCGCGTTGCTTCGACCAGGTTGCGCCCCATCAAGGCCCGCGCCACGGGATTCGCCACCATGACAACGCCGAGCAGCGACCATCTCCCATTCCATACGCCCAAGGAAAACCGGTGCATCAAGGGCGGACCGCAATGGGTATGGTGCTTTGCAACGAAGCGGGCGGCATCCCGGAAGCTGATCGGTCGTACCTCCAGCTTGTAGTCGAGCAGGGTGGTTGTGCCCGTGTCGTCGCACACCCGGCGAAGGCGCTGCCCGGTCAGCAGCTCGGCGCCGAGGCGGCGCAGAAGGTCGCGCCCCCACGCGGGATCGTCGGCCATGTCCGCGCCGATACGCTCCAGGAGCGCCGGGCAGCAGGTGCCGAGCACATACGTGTGGTCGGTGTAGATGTCGGCGGTCTCCAGCACCTCGGGCTCGCCGCAGAACCAGCAGATCGGGCGTGCCAGGTGGGACGTGTCGGGCTCGTGCATGTCACGCCTCCGCGGCGCAGAGTGGACGGATCGCCCCGTGCGGGATGCGGCCCGTGACGAAGGCCCGGCGCGGGTCGCCCCATGCCGCCTGGGTCCGGTCGTAGGCGCGGGCCAGCAGCAAGCCGTCACGGCCGAGCAGGTCCAGGCGGATGCTCGGCCGGTAGCCCGCTGCGGCGGTGAGCAGCGCCACAAAAGTGGAGAACGCGGTCAGCCTGCGCGTGAGCGCGTCCAGCGCCGGCGTGGGCCGCGGCGCCGGCACGGTGCGGATCCGAGTGCAGAAGGTGAACTCGTGGCTGAGCGCGCGGGCCTGGTCGTAGGCCAGGCTGATCGCGGCGACCTGCCCCATCTTGCCGCGCATCAGCACGGTTGCCGCACGGCCAGGGCTGTTCCACCCCGAGGCATCGAACTCAAGAATGTGCAGCTCAGTGGGCCGACGCCGGGCTGCGCGGCAGGCCTGCTTCTCGCGCCGGTGGGCGGATCGGGACATGGCGAGATCCTTTCAGGATGAGGCGGGCGGCGTGGGGTCAGGCGATGGCAAGGGCGGTGTTGCCGTGGCTGTGGCGATGGCGGCGTTGATCGCCTCGATCAGCTCGCGCGGCACCCCGCACCTCGTGGCGAACCAGGCATCCGGCAGGGCGGCGCGGGCCTGCCGCAGCAGGTGAAGCAGCAAGGGCGCGGCGGCGATCAGGTTGGCGTGCGCCCAGGTGTCGGCGCAGGCCTCGCCGTGGGCTTGGAAGCCCGTCACGCTGGCGACGCGGCCGCCCTCGGGCCGGTCCACGATGATGTCGATGACGTGCAGGCCGTCGCTGCCGTTCGGCAGGGCCGTCCAGCGGGTGGCATCGGTGATGGCGCTCATGCTGCGCGAGCCTCGTGCATCACGCAGCCAAACTCTGGACGGGTCAGAAGCGCCGCCGCGTAGCACGATCCGTCGTTGGCGAACGCCAGGGTGTCCTTCTCCTCGGCGGTCAGCACGCGGTCAAAGGTCTCCTCGTCCCAGGTGGTGGCGCTCCACCACTGGGGCACGCGCTTGCAGCGGCGCACGTGCGGCCTCTCGGCATAAGGTTCGGTGTCCCAGTGCCTGCACGAGGCGCAAAGCCTCGGAGCCTTCGCGGTGTCGGTGATGGTGCTCATGAGAAATCTCGCGCGAGCGCGGCCCCGCCAACCAGGGCTGGCAGGGCGCGATGGGGTTGATGATAACAGCGGCGACCCGGCAGCCGGCGGTGCCGGCTTCAGTCTTGCCAGTGCTCCGAAGGTGGAGCGGGAAGGCCGGGACGGGCAGACGTGGCGGTCAGCCCAGGATTTCGGCGCAGGGATGGGCGAGGTGCAAACCCTTCAGGTTTCACCAGGATTGCGCATCACCCGGTCGGAGGTCTGGACGTCGAGCCACGCCCAGCTTTCCGGCGAAAGGTGGCTGCTGCACACGCCGAGGAAGCGGCGTACGCTTATGTTCCGCGCGCCCGCCGTCCGACAGGCCGGTCGAGAAGGTTCCCAGCTTGCTGCTCGGCCGGTGCGGTGATCTCATCGACCAGCGGGATCGGAACCGGGAAGCGCTGGTCCGCGGCGTTTTCGACCGTGACGCAGCCCGGCGCCGCGGCATCGTCCGACACGACCCGCAAAATTGAAAAGGCGGGATCGCCGGCCACGAAGGGGCGGTCCTCCGGCCCCGACGCATACCAACGCCCGACCCGCGTCGCCACCCTGTTATCGTGGATGCCAGTGCCGCCTGCGCCCTTGCCCGTGCTCATGGCCTACGTTTCCTTCTCGGGGATGGCCACGTGGTCACAGCCGCAAACGCTGTGCGTTTCGGCGAGGTCCCGGTTGTAGTCGGTCCCGTCCATGCCGCTGCCGACGTGGTGCGAAACCCCGGTGTCCGTCACGAGAACCGGCTCGCCGCACTCGCGGCACAGCATGTCGTCCGGCTCGGCCGAGACCGTGGCCAGGAAGGCTTGGAACCGCGCGGCGACGGCGGGATAGGCCGCAGTCTCCTGGCCGATGAAGTTCAGCAGCAGGCCAGCCTGGGTCGTCGCGGTCCAGCCCTGCGCGGCAGAAACGGGGTTGAAGGCGTCCGCGGCCGGGTTGGTCGGCTCGCTCAGGCGGGCGATCTCCTCCCCAAGCCAGTGGTCGGCGTCGATCCACGACACACTGCGGCGCTTGCCCAGGTCGATCAGTTGCGCACCGCCCCCGAAACTGTCCAGGCGGGGCCGGTCACAGGAATGAGACCAGCAGAAGCCCCAGAATCCCGCAAGACTGAAGGCTTCCGCACAACGAAGCACAAACGCGATGACGTTCTCGATATCCGCCCCGCCGTCGAGATCCCACAGCCAGAGGGTGCCGTCGTCAGGCTCGTTCGCCTCTGCCTCGAAACCGATTTCCGCATCTTGGGCCTCAAACCCGGTTCGCATCTCCTCGTAGAGGGTGAGGGCGGCCTCGACGTTGCCGGGGCCAACCTGGAACGTCGTCGAGAACTTGGTGAAATGGTTCGCCACGATGGATCTCCAGAAATGCGGAAGGCCCGCGCGATGGCGGGCCTCCGGGGTGGTCGGTGTGATCGGGACTGTGCCGCCGCGGGGCCGTCCCAGGACGTTCGCTTCAGGTCGCGCGGTCAGTCCACGGGGCGATGGCTGTTGTCCGGCGCCGAGGGCCGGGCGTCGCCCAGCCGCTCGTCCCGCGCCGCCTGCATGGCGCGCAGCCTGGCCCGTGCCTCGCCGTAGTCCGTGCTGCCGGCCGCGTTGAGCGGGTAGAACCCCGCGAACCGCCCGTCGCGCACGGTCAGCCCGTCATAGCGGCCCGTGGTGTCGCGGTAGATCACAGGCAAGGACAGATCGAATCCGCGTTTCCGCAGGTCGGCGATGACGTTTTCCGCGTCGTTGGTGACGCTGCGGCCGAGGTCTCGGTCCTCGACAACGATGGCGCTGTCCTCGCAGCGCGCGGTGTAGCATGCACGGAACATCGGTGTCTCCTTCTGGTGAGCTGCCTGCCGCTCGGGTTTGCCGTGCGGCGGCGTCGGCCTGAACGCGAGAGGCCCGCACGATGGCGGGCCTCCGGGATGGGGTTTGGGTCGGGGGCATGTCCATGCGGCGCCGGACGGTGCTGTGGCACCCCCGGGCGGCGTCAGTCCTCGTCGTCGGCCTCGATCCGGCGCAGGTGGGCCTGATACTCTCGCAGAAGCCGGGCGCACTGGAACTCCGCCTCGTCCGGAGGCAGGCTCATGCGGCGGGTGGCAGCCTCTCGCATCTGATCGACCGGCTCGCCGTAGGCATTCATCCGGTAACTGCCGAGGGTTTCCCGGACCATATCCTCGGCGACCTGTGCCAGCACGTCCTGCGCCGTCGGGGCCAGTTCGCAAGCAATGCCTCCCCTGTCCTCGAACCAGTGCCAGCCCGGAAGCGGCGGCAGGGCGGCGTCGAGGTCGGGGCGCGGCGCGAGGAGACCGACACCGGCGCCGTCCTGCGGAGGCCGGGTTGTCAGCATCACCCCGGTGAGGCGGCCGGTCATGTAATCGAACCCGGGGACAGCGCGCATGTTGGGCCGCGTCTTGTCCTGGGACTTGTGAATTTCGTCTCCGTGGCTCATCTGCGTTCCCTTTCATGTTTCCTGGAACGCCTCCCCAAGCGCCGCAACCCAGCCGCCGGGTCAAGGGCGCGCGCTTGCGCGGGAGCGCCTCGGCGCGACGAACCCTTGACCCGGCGGCTGGGTTGCGGCAGCCATCTCACATCGCGCTTCGTCCTGTTCCTTCGCGTGTCCTCCCCGGGCGTCCGTGTCGTCCTCGTGGCGGTTCTGCTTTCCGGCGTGCAAGCGTTCCGCCTTGCCCAGCCTCGGCGTGTGCCGTGTCCTGCGGCCCCTCACCGTTCCCGCGTGGCGATCCGCATGGCGGGCCTCCAGGATGGGGTTTGGGTCGGGGACGTGCCCGTTGCGGCGCCGGACGGTGCTGTGGCATCCCCGGGCAGCGTCAGTCCTCGTCGTCGGCCTCGATCCCGGTGAAACCCGAAGGGTTTGCACCTCGGCACAGGTGGTCCTGATACTGCCGCAGCAACCTGGCGCACTGGAACTCCGCCTCGTCCGGAGGCAGGCTCATGTGCTGCGTGGCCACCTCGCGCAGCTGCTCAGCCTGGGGATCGTAGCCGTGCACCCGGTAGTCGGCGAGGCGGTCCTGGAACACGTCCTCTGCGACCTGCGACAGCACGTCCTGGACCGTCGGCGCCAGTTCGCAAACGATGTCCCCCCGGTCCTCGAACCAGTGCCAACCGCGTTGCGTCGGCACGGCGGCGTCGAGGTCGGGGCGCTCCGTGTGGACGCCGATGCTCGCGCCCTCCCGCGGAGCACGGCGTGTCAGCGTCACCCCGGCGAGGCGCCCGGTCTCCTGGTCGAACCCGGGGACGGCGCGCATCTCCGCCTGCGCACCGGCCTGAGCTTCATGGTCTCGGCTCGTGTATTCCATCGGCGTTCCCTTTCATGTCTCCGGAACGCCTCCCAAGCGCCGCGGCCCGGCCGCCGGGGCAAGGGCGCGCTTGCGCGGGCCGAAGGCCCCTGCCCTTGCGGCGGCGGCCGGGATGCGGCAGCTCAGACCGTTTTCTGCTCAGATCGTGTTTCGTCCTCATTCCTCATGCGGCACGGCGCAAGATGCCGGACGCACCGGATGGCCGGAGGGCGTCAGCGCTGCCGTGCGCGTCTGATCCAAAGTTTCTCAAGGTAGATGCCGACCCAGAGCACCGCGACGAACGGGACGCCGACGATCAGGACATTTCCGAACAGCTCACTCATCATCCCCCTCCTTTGCCGGCAGGCTGACGCGCACAGCGTAGCCCATCAGGTGCCAAGCCAACAGCTCGATGAACGCAGCGGCAATGCCGCCACCCATCTTGGCCAGCGTGCTCGGCTTGACCAACGGGTTGAACAACGGGCCGACGATGGAGGCCACCACGATGCCGATTGCGACCAGCTGCGTGCCGCTTGCCAGCATCTTGAAGCGCTCGGCCTGCACGGCGGGGCTGTCCATCCTGCCCAGCACGTATCGCAAAACCATGTTGATGCTCCTTTCCAGTCTCATCAGTGCACGATCCAGGCCCGCAGCTTCGCGCGCATGACGCCGATCGGGCCGTTGATGATGGTGACCGGAGCGTCGGCCGCGAGTTGGCCCATGGTGCGGAAGTCCGGCAGCCACGACATTGCCACCCGCACGTAGCGGTGCCCGCCGCAGATCGCGACGGCCCGGAACGGCTGGCCCAGCTCACGCACCAGCCGCGTCAGCACGCCCGACGGCGAGCGCTGCGGCCCGTCCCGGCTCGCCGCCCGCAGCTTGGCCGCCATCGTCATCCGGCCGGTCTGCGGCAGCATGGGGTAGCAGCACCAGGCATGGCCCTCCACCATGCGGTCGGCATCAGCGTCGGTCAGCACGCGATCGTAGTGCGGCAGCACGTCACGCGCGTCGCCCAGGCCGAACCGGGCCGACAGGAAGCAGGCAAAAGCTTTGCTGCCGTCCGGGTCGGCCGCGCGCAGCGTCTGCCACAGCTATGAGACGGGCCATAAGCTGCAAGACCTGTCGGCATAAGCTGCAAGCCCGGCTGTGAGCCTGCTTCTGTGATCTGTCATGCAAATTATGCCCGTGAGGTCGGGTGACGCCCAACCCCGGCCACTCCGCCGGGTCGCCGGGTGTCCCGAAACCGCCCATTGGGAAGCGGCGTACTTTTCCCGTTTCTCCATCTGCATCGGCCGATTTCGGGAACAGATTTCGGGAAAGCGTGGATTGAGCTTGTGTGACGGCCGGCGTCGTCCGCGCGCTTTCCCGCTCTACGTTCCCAATCGGGAAGATTTTAGCGTGATCCGAAGCGAGCTTTTGCAGCCTCGGTAACGGGCATGAAGAGGCTGACAATCGAGCCTTCCGGATCACGAAACTGGACCGAGCGATTGCCCCAGGGAAGCAGCTTGGGCTCGTGCACCAACTCGGCCTTATCCTTCAGACGAGCAAACACGGCATCCACGTCGTCGACCATGAACTCCAGGATCGCCGTGCGGTTCGCGCCCGGCTCGGCGCTTCCCTCGCTGAAGGCCGCTACCGTCTCGGCGCTGCCGATGGCCAAGGTGGCGGCGGGCGTGACGATCTCGGCGAATTGCGGGGCGAGCCAGTCGGCGGCTTGGCCGGTCACCATCTCATAGAAGGCGACCATCGCCTTGATGTCGGCGGCGATCAGACGGACAGAGGCGAACTTCATCATTGGGGTCCTATACTCAACGGGTCGGGCTTGTGTCGGACAGGCTTGTCGCACAACGCTGCTGACAGCGTTCTGTCAGCAGGAGTCATGAAGCCGATGCGGCGTGCCGAACGCCTCTTCCAGATCATCCAGATCCTTCGCCGATCGACCCTGCCGGTGACGGGAGCCGCCCTGGCTGCCGAGGTGGAGGTGTCCACGCGCACCGTGTACCGCGATGTCGCGGACCTGATGGCGCAGCGGGTGCCGATCACGGGCGAGGCCGGGCTCGGCTATCTGCTGGCAGCCGAGTACGACATGCCGCCGCTGATGCTGACACCAGCCGAATTGGAAGCCGTCGCCCTGGGCGCGCAGTGGGTCGCCGGACGCGGCGACCCGTTGCTCTCTCCCGCTGCCCGTGACGTTCTCGCCAAGATCGCTGCCGCCGTGCCCGCCCACCTGAGGTCGTTCATCGCGGAACCGAGCACGTCGACGGAGCCATCCCTCAACGACATGGAGGAGGCGGTGGAAACCGCGAGCTTGCGGGACGCCATTCGCAAGCGGTTGAAGCTGCGCCTCCTATACTGCGCTGAGAACGGCGAGCGGACCGAGCGTATCGTCTGGCCCGTCGTGCTCGGCTACTCCGACACCAAGCGCGTGCTGATCGCGTGGTGCGAGATGCGGCAGGGCTTTCGCCATTTTCGCACTGACCGGATGCAGGCTGCCGAACTCCTCGATCAGCCGATCGGCGAACCGCGCGGCCCGTTGCTCCGGCGCTGGGAGGCATGGCGGTCGGCAGAACTCGCAAAGACTGAACGGCACCCCTGAAGCCAACAGGCCACAGACTGCCGTTCTGGATCGCCATTCCCGTTTCAACATCCTTCTTGGGAAAGCCGAGCGCGCCAGGCAACGGCAACTATCGTCACCTGTTTCCCCGAAACCCGTCGGACCGCAACCCACCAAGTGCGGCCGTAGCTTGAAATGAGGATCTGATCCAGGCAGTCCCTGTGGTGCCCGGTGCTGCGCCTGGCTGTCCGGCAAACGAACCGATGCTGTTGGCGAAGTCGCCGGACTGCCCAACCGCATAAACTTCTGCGAGAAGTAAGGTTGATGCCGTTATGCAAAAACAGATAATCTTAGCAAACATTCTTAAAGATCTCAACTAAAACGCGCATAATTTAGTCTGTTTTAGCGCCTATTTGATTTCGCCAACAGCATCCGAACCCTGCCGGACACGTTGCGATGATGGTCCGCTCGCCCCCAAAGGCGGCCAATCCGGAGCACCTTTACCGCTTCCCGAAGCGGACCTCTGCGGCCAGTCGATCAGACGCTCGGAGCGTCGTTCCGTGTCGCCTCACCGTCAATCCGCATCGCGCTGACGAGTCCTCCCGCAAGGGCGAGAACGGCACTGACGGCGAGACCGATCCGGGGCGCGGCTGCTGACGACGTGAGGGGGAACAGCAGGGCCATGATCACCGAGCCTGCCGTCTGGCCGAGAAGGCGGGCTGTGCCCTGCATCCCCCCGGCTGCGCCGCTCCGCTCACGTGGGGCAGAGAGCAGCATGTTGCGGTTGTTCGGCGTCTGGAAGATGCCGAAGCCGAACCCGCTCAGCATCGGGAAGAACACCAGCAGCCAGGGGCTGCCATGGACCGGCCAGACGGCAGAGAGCGCGAGGCCCATGGCGAGGACGGTGCCGCCCGCCGCACAGAGCAGGCCGTTCGACATCCGATCAGCCAGGCGACCGGAGATCGGACCGGCGATGGCCACGACGAGGGGCCAGGGCGTCATGTAGAGACCCGTGGCGAAGGCGTCCTGACCAAGGCTGTGCTGGAGGTAGAACGGCAGGGCGACGTAGCTCGCCATCTGACCGGCGAAGCAGCACACGGATGCGATGACCGAGATGCGAAACGGACGGCTGCGCAGCAGGTCGAGCGGGATGAGCGGCGCATCGCGCGGCATCTCCCGGCGCACCAGGGCCACGAAGCTCACGACCGATGCGACGAGCAGCGCGGCAGCGAACCTGGGCGCGCTCGCCGCACGGTCCACGCCCAGGATTAGGGACGCGAACGCCGCCGCGTTGAGTGCCGCGCTCGCCAGGTCAAGCTTGCGTCCGGTTCCGGGCGGCTGCGGCAGCGCCAAGGCGGCGACAAGGACGACCGCACCGACCGGCAGGTTGACGGCGAACAGCCACGGCCAGCTTGACGCGACCAGGATCGCGGAGCCGACCGTCGGACCCGCCGCCGCCGACAGGGCAATCACGGTGGCGTTCCAGCCAATCACCGCGCCGAGCATGCGGTGGGGGTAGGTGAAGCGCATCAGCGCGATGCCCAGCGCCATTACGGCCGCGCCGCCAAGGCCCTGGACGAAGCGGGCCGCCACCAGCCACGGCAGGGAGGGCGACAGCGAGCACAGGAGCGAGGCGGCGGTGAAGACGGCGACCCCGCCCGTGAACACGCGGCGCAGGCCCAAGCTCTCCCCCAGGGCGGCGCAAGGCAGCAGGGCCATGACCAAGGCCATCTGGTATCCGCTGACGACCCAGATGGATGAAGCGGGCGAGACGTTCAGGGAAGCGGCGACCGTCGGCAGCGCCACGTTGGCAATGGCGCCGTCGAGCACGACCAGCACCATGGTGGCCATGATGGCCAGTGTCGCGTGGTGCCGGCGCGGGGTGGGCAACCCGTCTTGCGCGACGTTTGCGCTGACGGGTGGCTGGGTGATCGCTGAGCCTGGATGGGCCATGGTGTCTTCCTGCCTTTGGTGGGTCGGGGCAGGATAAAGGCGGCTAGACATGGCGGAAGGCGCAACGGACACAATGTATGCCTGCACCGAACGCCATGTGATGGTTCATGGAAAATCGCTTCCGGCGCACATTGATCGAGACGGGCGGGGAGCTCGGCGCAGGCTGTCGGGTTTTACAGATACTTTGACGTGCATAGCCGCGCTTTTCACTGCATCGTAAAGGGGTGTCTGCCGCCCGAGCGAGCATTCACCAAGGAACAGTGTGCCCCTGACGGTCGAGGTATTGAAGACCAAGCTTGCCCTGCTGTGAGAGAAGCGCGTTCACAACCTTCGGAATGGTTTCCTCCATGCTGAGCGGCGCGTTTGGCCCACCCAAGTCGGTGCGGATCCAACCCGGAGCCATCAACACCAATGCACGCGGCTCTCCGGCATGGCGGGCTGCGTAGCTTCGCATGTACATGTTCAGAGCGGCCTTGCTGCCGCGATAGACTTCATGCCCACCCTTCTCGTTATTGCTGACGCTACCCTGTCCGGACGACATGACGCCGATCATGCCATTTGCAGAAACAAGGTCCTGCAATCCTTCAACGACGCGCATCGGCCCCAGCGCGTTGGTGACCATCACGTGCACGAACTCTTCCGTTGATACGTCTGCGATGGTCTCGTCCTGGTTGCTGTTAGCGGTACCAGCGTTCACGAACAGGATGTCGAATCTGCGGCCGGAGAGGCGGTCGCGCAGTGCCGCAATTTGGTCCGGTTCACGTATGTCGAGGGTTTCGACCTCGACACGGCCCTTATATTCGTCTGCCAGGTCGTGCAGCTTGGTTCTGGCGTCGCCGCGTACTGTGCCAACCACGTTCCATCCCTTTTGCAGAAACTCGGCGGCCATGGCGTGGCCGAGACCGCGTGACGCTCCGATGAGCAGGATGGTGTTGGATTGGCCGGGTTGGGGGAGGAGCATGCAGAATGCCTTTTGAAATGGTCCTGATCCCGAACATGAGCGCCCGGCAATGCTGGCACCAGAAGCATCAGATGCAAACTATAGTTGCGTACAGCGCCACGTCAGACGAGGCAGATGGGATGCGGTCAGGTCATGAATGACGTGACCTGAACCTACTCGGCGCGTTGGAGGCATGGACTTGCCGGGGCGGGGCGACGGACGCTGATACGGCTTCGGCCGGCAACAGGCTGTCCGCTACTCGTGCGCGTTGGGCGTGACCTTGCGCCGACACCTCGGGCTGCTGAACTGCGCGGTCGCGTTTACGAACTCACCCGCGACATGCAGGCGGCTCACGGTCGTGCGGGGGCCGCGCTTGTGCCGGGCATAGCTCATCTTCCTGCCGTCATCAGGCCTGGAGCGCCCCCAGCACCCGCTCCGGCAGGAACGGGTATTGCCGAAGCCGCCTGCCGCCTGTCAGCGCCGCGAAGGCGTTGGCAATCGCGGGGCCGACCGGCGGCAACCCAACCTCGCCCAGCCCGCCAGGCGGATCGAGCGACGGCATGATCTGGACCTGGATCGCCGGCGTCTCGGACATGCGGATCACCCGGTAGCTGTCGAAGTTCGCCTCCTGCACCACGCCGTCGTTGAGGGTGATCCGCTCGTAGAGGGCCTGGCTGACGCCGTGGACGATAGCGCCCATGACCTGCGCCTCGATGTTGCCCGGCTGGACCGCAACGCCTGCGTCAACCGCGCACCAGACGTTGCGGACGCGGATTTCGCCTGAGGTGCGGTCAAGCGCGATCTCGGCAACCTGCGCGCAGTGCGACCCGAAGGCCTCGGAGTAGGCGATGCCCAGCGCGGTTCCGTCCCGCTTGCGGCCCCACTCCGCCATGCCGGCCGCCGCACGGACCACCGCCTGCGCGCGCGGGGCACCGCTCAGCATGCGGAGCCGCATCGTCAACGGGTCCACGCCTGCCGCGGCGGCGGCCTCGTCCAGCATGCACTCGACCGCGAACTTGGTGTAGCCGGGTCCTACTCCGCGCCAGAACCCGACATCGACGCCCCGCGGCGCCCGGATGTACTCGCTGCGTAGGTTCGGGACGCCGTAGGCGAGGTCCGTGCCCTTCGTGACCGTCTCGTCCCGGCCGCCGGCCCGCTCGAAGCCCGGTGGGGAGTACCGGGCGAAGATCGACTCCGCGACCGTCCGGTGCTGCCAGGCGACAATCTGGCCGCCCCTGTCCAAGCCGACCTGGACGGCTTGCGCCGCCAGCGGGCGATACTTTCCGTTCTGGACGTCGTCCTCCCGCGTCCAGATGACCTTGACCGGTTGGCCCGGCACCGCCTTGGCGAGCAGCACCGCATCGAGCGGAAAGTCCACCTCCGACTTCCGGCCAAAGGCCCCGCCCAGCATCGTCGTCGTGATCGAGACTTTCTCGGGCCGCACATCGGCAACCTGCGCGACGGCCGTCTGCACCGCCGATTGCGCCTGGAAGGGACCCCAGATCTCGACCTGGCCGGGCGTCACCAACGCCGTGGCAGACAGGGGCTCCATCGTCGCATGGTGGACGTGGTCAACCAGGTACGTCGCGGCCACGACCTTGGCGGAGCCGCGCAGCGCGGCGGTGGCGTCGCCCCGCTGGGCACTGCCCACACCGGCCTGGGCCGGGTCCTCGGCGATGGCCCGGTAGTCGGCAAGGACTTGGTCGCTGGTGTAGGTACGGGCCTTGGCCGTGGTGGTCCAGGTGACCTTGAGCGCCTCCTTGGCCTGCCGCGCGGCCCAGAAGGTCTCGGCAATGACGCCGACGCCGTACGCGAGCGGGACGATCTTCACGACGCCCTCGACGGCCTTTGCGGCGGCATCGTCAACCGTTGCCGGGCTTTCGCCCTGCACGGACGGGCGGAGGACCATGCCGAACAGCATGCCCGGCCGCTGCACGTCGATCCCGAACCCTGCCGAACCGTCAACCTTCGCCGGGATGTCGAACCGCGGCACGTCCTTGCCGATGTAGCGCCACGCCGCAGGCTGCTTGAGGTCGGCCGCCGTTGCCACGGGAAGGTCGGCCGGAACCGACGCGCGCGCCGCGACCTCGCCGTAGGTCATGGCCCGGCCTGACTTGGCATGCACCACGCGGTTCGGCTCGGTGGACAGCTCGGCCAGGGAAACGCCCAGCGCGGCGGCTGCGCTGGCCAGGATGACCATCCGCGTCTGCGCGCCGACGAGCCGCAGCTTGTTGTAGAAGCCTGGCGTCGAGCGGCTGCCGCCGGTGAGCTGCAAGCCGCCGAAATCCGGGTTGCCGTAGGTCTTGGCGTCCGAAGGGGCCTGGACGACGCGGACCTTCTGCCAATCGGCGTCCATCTCCTCGGCAATCAGCAGAGGCAGGGCGGTCATGATCCCTTGGCCCATCTCCGATTGCGGCGAGACGATCGTCACCAGGTCGTCCGTGCCGATGGTGACCCAGGCATTCGGGTTGCCGGGCGTCGGCTCCGTCTGTGCCGCGCGGGGATCGACCGCCAGCGCAGGCCGCGGCCCGGCGAAGGCGACCAGCAGGCTAACCCCGCCTGCGCTGACCAGGACGCTGCGGCGCGAAAGCCGGTGCGCCCGGGGTTCGTTGCCCATGCTCACGCCTCCCTCGCCGCGCGCTCGATGGCCCGCACGATGCGCGGATAGGTGCCGCAGCGGCAGATGTTGCCGTCCATCTGCTCCACGATCTGCTCGCGGGTGGGATGCGGGTTCGACCCAAGCAGCGCCGCGGCTTGCATGATCTGGCCGGACTGGCAGTAGCCGCATTGCGGAACCTGCTCCGCCATCCACGCCCTCTGCAACGGGTGCGACCCGTCAGGGGACAGGCCCTCGATGGTCGTCACCTGCTTGCCCTCGACGTCTCCCAGCATCGTCTGGCACGAGCGCGCCGCCTCGCCCTCGACATGGATCGTGCAGGCGCCGCATTGCGCGATGCCGCAGCCGTACTTCGTCCCGGTAAGCTTCAGGTGCTCGCGCAAGACCCAGAGCAGCGGGATATCGGCAGGTAGGGCGACTTCGACTGGCTTGGTGTTCAGCGTGAATGCAGTCACGGCGCTTGCCTTTCAGGATCGTGTGGGGTCCAGCCAATCTTCCTTGCTTCGGGCCAGTAGCTGCGACTGGAACCACATGTTCGGCGGCCATGCCTTGCACCCGCTGACGGGTGATAGAGTGGGTCGCTAAGCCTGAACTGGCCATCGTGTCTTCCTGCCCTCGGCCGGTCGGGGCAGGATAAAGGCGGCCAGACACGGCGGAAGGCGCAGCGGACGCAATATATAGCTGCATCGAACGCCATATGATGGTTCATGGAAAGCCACCGTAGTAGGCATTGTTCATGCCCGATCCCGACTTCAACCTCCTGGCGGCCCTCGACGTGCTACTTGCCGAGGGCAGCGTGGCAGGGGCCGCCAAGGTCCTTGGCCTGAGCGACTCGGCCATGAGCCGGACTTTGCTGCGCCTGCGCGCCGCAACCGGTGACCCGCTGCTCGTTCGAGCCGGCCGGCGGCTGGTGGCAACGCCGCATGCCACCGCCCTTCGCGAGCGCGTCAAGACTCTCACCGGCGAAGTGAAATCCGTGCTGCAACCGGCCCCCCGGGAGCTGGACCTTGCTACCCTGGAGCGCAATTTCACCATCCGCTCCAACGAGGGTTTCGTCGAAGCCTTTGCAGCCCGGCTCGTTGGAGCGGTGACTGAGGCAGCGCCGGGCGTCCGGCTGCGCTTCGCTCCCAAGCCCGACAAGGGCGTCCAGTCGTTGCGGGAGGGGCTGATCGACCTAGAAATTGGCGTGCTCGGCGACACGGGGCCGGAGGTCATGATCCAGTCCCTGTTTCAGGACCAGTTCGTCGGCGTCGTCCGGCGGGGACATCCCTTGGCGTCAGGCGATGTCACCGCCAGCCGGTACGCCGCCTACGGTCATGTGGTCGCATCCCGCCGGGGCCGGACGCGCGGGCCGGTGGACGACGCACTGGAGGCGCTTGGTTTGCAGCGCCGGGTCGTCGTCGTCGTTCCGAGCTTTCCGGCGGCCCTGGCGATCGCCGCCACGTCGGACCTCGTCGGGCTGGTAACCAGTTCCTTCGTCCGTACAGGGCAGGCTGGCACGCATGGGATGCCGGTGCATTGCTTCGTTTTGCCAGTGCAGACGAGCGGGATCACCGTATCCCAGATGTGGCACCCACGCGCGAATGCCGATCCAGCACATCGCTGGCTTCGCGAGATGGTCCTGTCCGTTTGTCGGTCGCATTTGGCGGGTTTTGTTGAGCCGCGTGCCCTTGCGTGACCGGAGGGCGGACACTCCTTCTGGCGGAGGCGACGTGCCAACGTCAGGGATTGGCACAGGGCCATTCAGTTCTGACTACACGGTGCCGAGGGCGAGCAGCTGATCCAAGCTGACGGCGTTGGCATACAGCGCCAGACTGACGTTCTGGACGCCGTTGGCGTGCAGGACGTTGAGCGCGATCGAGCGGATGCGGGCCATCATGCCGGGCCTGGTGCGGATGCGGCTGGCATCCTCGCCGAGCGTCGCATCTCGGACGTAATGGGCGCGGTTCTCGATATCCCATACACAACACCGCTGATGGTTTGACAGGGCTGGACGG
>CAXTUQ010000049.1:0-17742 GCA_964247405.1 uncultured Acetobacteraceae bacterium | reverse complement strand
CGCTTGGCGGGTCTCGTTGACCGACCCCATGAAGCAGGTCTTCGTGCCGTCGCGGAGGGTGATGTTGCCCGCCTTGCCGTGCACTTGGGGTTGCGTGAATCGGTCGACCACCTGGATCTCGACCCGGGGCCTCCCGTTGCCGTCGCGGGCGCTCAGCAGGTCGCGCAGCATCGTATAGCGGTCGCGGTGCATGAGGATGTCCACGGCGATCCCGCCCTCTCCCGCGCCCTCCCACCAGCGCTGCATCATCGCGCGGGCGCGCGCCTCCTTGCTGGCGTAGATGTCCTGGGGGTTGAGGTCGGAGTTGCAGACGATGCGGATATGGCCGACCGACGCCAGTTCCTCGGCGGCCACCTCGAAAATCGAGGACCGGAAGTAGCCAGCGATGCGGTCATAGGCGATGGCGCCTTTGAGCCGCTCGCGCAGGAAGGCGTCGTCCAAACTCTCGAGCCGGGACGTGAAACGCCGGAGGGAGCCTGGCTGGGTGGGCAGGACGTCCATCGCTGGGCCTGCCCCCTAGGCGGCGAAGAACGCGGCGAGACCGGCGCGGCGTTTGAGAACAGCCGGACCGGTGGACGCCCGCCGGGAGGACAGGGGACCCACCTTGCTACCAAGGAAGTGCGCGATGTTCTCGCAGTTCCCCCCAGCCGGATGGGGCAGCGCAGGAAGGATCCGATTTGTGTTCAGGATGCCCTTGCGCGCAAGGTGGTGCAGTGCACTCGCGGGCGTGTCCCAGAGCGGCAGCCAATAAGCGTCAGGAAGGGTTCGGACCTCCGCGGCGAGGTCGCGTTCGATGACGCTCCTGAGCGCAGGTGTTTTGGCCATACAGGGCGTCCCGTTGTAGTTCTTGCTCGCCCGGAACATCGGGTGCCTCAGGGCAGAGGTGAGGTGCACCAGACCTGCCGTGGGGTCGAACAACGCGCGTGTGCTCGAGACGCCGAGCCAGCGTGGCAACCCCACGTGGTCCAGCATGCGGCAGAGGTTCTCGCGCAGTTCGCCCGAGAAGCTGCCCGCGAGTTTTGCGTCTCGCATCGCGGTGTGAAAATCGCGCCCTTGCCGCAGCGAGGTGCGGAGCGCCGCAAGGGCGTTCTCCGCTTGCATGAGGCCGAGTGTGATCCCGACAACCACGATGCGCGCCCCTTTCTCCACATGATCGAAGGGCGCCCAAACGCACTCCAGCACCTTCCCGCCCCGGCGCGATCGCTCCGTCCATAGGATGAGCGCGGCCCACGTGGTGGGATCGGAAAGGAAGGAAGCACCCGGGTGACGGGCAGCTATCTCGGCCAGGTGCCCGAAGTCCAGGGCCGCCGTCACAGCCGCTCCGTCGCCACCAGCGAGGCGAGCACCCGAGCCGCGGCGGCTTCAGCCGGGTTGCGCCGCTCCCAGGTGCGCCCGAGCCATGCGGCCAATGTGCGAATGTTGTCGCGCGCGCGCAGCCACTCGGCGCCGCCGAAGTGGTCGCGCAGGCCGTGTAAGGCCTGCGCGCCGGATGCCGTCGGATCCGCCTCCTTCTCCGCATCTCGCGCCAGGCACATGATTGCGTAAAGCGTCGGCCGCAGGGCGCCGGAGGAAATCGGGTGTCCGTTTAGGAGGCCGCCGCGGAACTCGGCCGCCGATTTCAGGCGGGCCCGGTTGGGCAGGCGATCCGCCATCAAGTCTTCCCACCCGTCGGCACGGTATGCTTTGGCGAAGTTCTGGTAGTCATCAAGCTTGCCGCCCGTGGCGCCCGCGGGCCAAACAGCTTCGCTAGCTGTCATTTTCAGATAGAAGCGTTCTGTAGACCCGAGCCGCTCCCACATGCCGTCCGGCAACCCCGTTGGTATCATCATCTCGTTCGCGGTCTGAACCGCGAGGGAGATCATCTCCTCGACAATGCCGATTTCGACCACCGAACCCCGGCGGCGTGCCTCTCGGGGCCGCAGGGCTTCGCGGGTCATGTCCACTCCGTCGATGTGTGTGTAGCCGGTCAGAACCTCGAGGGCTGCGGCGTATCCTGCCATCTGGATGTCGGAATCGCTGAAGAGGTTCTCATCGCGAGCACCATCTTCGGTGCTTTGGTTCAGACCGGTAAGTGTCTCGACTTGGGCGGCGACACGGGCACGCACCTCGGGCACGACATCACTGCGGTAACCGTGTTCGTCCCCGACCCGCTTGCGTAGCACGAGAAGCACGGTGCCCTGGACATATCCGCCCTTCTTGAGATCAGAGGTGGTCTCCGTAGACACATACCAAGCCGCGGTGACACGGAGTCCTGCTGCCCAGACAATTCCGGCCATGTCGGCCCACACGCCTGCATCCTTATGGGTGAACATGCAGACCTGCAAACCCTGGTCCGGCATGGCGGCCGCCATCGCACGCAGCGCGGCCACCATATCGGTGCGGAACTTCTCGCCCTTACCCTGGATGGCAAGAGGGCGGCGGCTATCCCAGGTCCAATGATTGAACGGCGACGGCGGGTTTTTCCGCAACCAAACAATGAAAAACTCAGTGATTTCGTGGTAATGGACCGCGTCCGCATAAGGCGGGTCATAAATCCAAAGATCTACAGAGGCGTTCATGTTGGACGCATGGCCTAATGCGACTGTTGTTTCCGAATGTATGGGAACGGATGGAAAATCATCTACTAAGAATGAGGTCAAAGCAGGCCAAGAACGGCTTGCATAGTTAAAAGACACGTTCAATGCCTGGTTGTAAAATACATGGTCCACCTGATCGGCTGATGGGGCCGAACCATCTCGGCCACCGTGGCCGACGTGCCATTGAGTCAGGCGGGACGTGCGATTCAGCAAAGAGCAAAGCCGCATGGCAAGGGGGCCGGTCAACACACGTTCTTTGATCAAGGCAAGCAGAAGCAAATGACGAGGGCCAAACAGGTGATGCCAGTGCATCCACCCCCGCTCTCGTATCAACCTTGTCGTCTCGGCGCCGGGCTCAATCCGCATGTCTGGCACGAACCCGAGCGATCGCCACCTCTCGAAGTTCTGCTGCACATTGGCCAGCACCTCGGCCTCGCGCCGGAAGTCCTCTGGTCCAGGTGCAGTGAACCATGTTTCGGGGCGCGTTTTGCCTGCGCGCAGGTCCGCCCCGCTCAACCACTGAATTGCATAAAGCCGCTCCAGCCAGATGTCGCCGTTGATCCAGGCACCTGGTGGCGCCCCCGTCACCACTGGTGCTGCGTCGGCCGACCAAACAGGTTCCTGCGGCACGATGTCATGAGACGACCAGAGGCGAAGTCGGTTGCCTCTACTGCCGTCCGGAAGGATCGGGCCTTCACCATCCCCGCGGAGGCGGGGTATTTGCACGCGGTACTCCTGTATGTCGCCGCCTTCAATTGGCGCTAGGCAATACACCAAGTGGCCATCGCGGACAGTGCCCAGGGTGGCCTCCCCCATCTCCGCCGCCGACACCCCCGTTTCGACCAGGATCTCGAAACGCTTGCGCCCATAATCCGGCACGAGCTTGGCAACACAGCGCCGGTTCGCACTGATCACCCAAGACGGGGCCATTGGCACCCGCCAGCCCGTTTGCGGATCGACCACTTCTAGGCAGTAAATATACGCTTTGGCTCGGTTACCTACGGCGTCATGCTCGAGACCTAGACGGGTAATCTCGGCGTCCACCTCGGCGGCGGTACGGTGTTGTTCCTCGGCGATTCGCCCGCGGGTTTTGGCGTCCGCACCTATGATGTTCAGAGCGCCCCAGGTCAGCATGGCGGCAACCGGATTCAGATCGCTTGCTACTGCGCCGCAGCCTATCCGTGCCGCCTCGAACGGAATGCTACCCCCACCGCAGAACGGGTCCCCCACCACGGGCCGTTGGCCGAAGCGCGCGACACCAAGTTGCTCGACGAGTTCGGGTAGCGTTCCAGCTGTGGTGCCAAGATGTGCATTCACCCGGCCCCAGATGCCCGCATAAAGCGGATCCTCTCCGCTGCCGAGATCCTCAATCGCCTCCACCCGTTCGGAAATGGCAATCTTCCGGGAGAACGGCAGGGCCGCAAACGTCGCCTTCATCATTGCCAAACGTTCGGCGCGCAAACAGGCCGCATCTGTTTTCGCCGTCCCGGCCGGGATTGGCGCCCACTTGGTGAATGCAGACTTCTTCGAAGGTCGATTGGACCCCGGTGCCTGCTTCGTGTCCGATGGCGCTGGCCCTGCCGCCTGAAGATGCGCCGCCTTCTGCTCCGGCGACACAGCGGGCGATGCCCATACATGCGCTGCCGTCACCTCAGGAGAGCGTCTCCACATCCCATCAGTATCCATGCGCATGAGAAGATCAAAAATTCCGAGATCAGCCTCAGGCTTGTCGGTGGCGGGCAGAAGGCTGGCCAGCACGGTGGCCCTCACGAGCACCAATGGCTTCCGGCCCTTCCAGTAGGAACCTAGAGCCGTCAGGGTCTGCCCAGCCCCGGCCTTGCGCTCCTTTTGCGCCTCGATGCCGATCTTCTGCGCAGGGAACACCCGCTCAATCAGGGCGGGCGCGTCTTTCAGGCTGAAGGGCGCCAAACCCACGGAGGTTGCGGTGATGCTGTCCATGGTCATCCCAGATCGAACAAGGGAAGGCCGCCGACATCCCTGGCTGCCGATTTCGGGGAACCTGAAGGTTTGTCGGCAGAGACAGCGACCATCGGGCCAGCCGAGAGCAAAAGCGCGATCCCTTGGCGGACGCGGTCTGCCGCAGGGTTGGCAAGCACCCGACCCGCGAGCCAAAGACGCTCGGGCGGCTGAAGCGACACCCAGGCGGAAACTACGGCGGGCACGTCGGCCTCTTCGGCGGCGGCTGTTGCCCAGGCGAGCGTCAGGAGTTCGGTTCCCAAGATGCGTTCGATGCGGTTCTCGCCGGATTGCCAGCGCCTCGTCGGCAGCTTCTTCTCGCGCAGGCGGGCGTTGAGTTCGGCCTTTGCCGCGTCCGCCATGGCGTTCCATCGGGCGCGCGGCAACACACAGCGTTCGACGTCCTCGGGAAGGTCCGCTCGCCCCAGGATGCCGTGGTTTTCCAGGATCCGAATGTCTCCGCCCCGTCCCGCCGGGATGACCACCACGATATGGTGGGGCCAATCGGACAGGGGCGGGCATCCGAAGCCCACCGTAGGCGCCTTGCGCACGCGCGCCTTCGCATCGCGCACGGCGTCACGTGCATCCACGACAGGAGGGTCGGCTACGCGACTTCGCCCAGCTTTGGGCCTGCCAGCCGTCATCGCCTGATCAGCAGCCATCACGTACGCCTGGTTTGGGGTTGGGTCACGCAGGTCCGAGGATCGCCCACCTCGACCTTCATGGCCTCCACGAAAGCGATCAGGTCGCGGTCTGTGGGGAAAGACACCGCCTTCACCTGCGATGTTACGACGGCGTTCTCCTGCGCCACAGCGGTGCGCACCGCCTCCACAATGGCGGCCACACCCTCGCCGGACAGCCGCAGGTCGGAGCCGAGCCGCATCGCGCATGCCTCCTGCGCCAGCCCGACCTGTATCTGCGACAACGCGACTGTGGCCTTGGCACCCTTCAACGCGTCAACCATCGCGAAGAAGTCCTCGGTGCTCGTCTGGCGCAGTTCGATGGCCATCTCGGCAGGTTGCGCCTCATCCACGAACTGGCGAAGCGTCGGAGGCGTGTCCGGCTGCGGGTCGTCGGGATCCGGATCGGCCCTGTTCGTGGACCGATGCGTGGCGATGTGGAACTCCTCGGCTCCCTCCAGGTCACCATCCACGGCAATGGCACGCACCAACACCTGGCCGCCTGAGCCCATCGCAGGCGTGACCACGAAGGGCCCCGCATAGGGTTGACCTTCCCGGGGATGCGATCCATCCGTGGTGTAACGGATGCCCGCCGCCGAGGGGCGAGCGAGCAGCTCCACCCGACGCCCGTCCGCCGAGGGCGAGACCCTGTGCTGGATCGTGATGCGGTTGCGCCACACGAACGGCTCGCCCGTGGGGTGACCGCCCTTGGGATCCACCGCAAGGAAGGCCAGCCGCAAGACAGAGGTCTTGAAGCGCATCTCTTGCAGCTCGGGATCCGCCTCGGTAACGGCAGTGCCCTCCGCCCAATGGACGCGCGGCGTCTGCCCTGCGTCGAGCACCTGGACCGAGATGGTGACCTTGCCTTCGAGGGTGCGGCTCTCCTCCGTGACCGACACGCGTGTCTTGTCCACCGGGAATGGGCCGCGCTGCATCTTACCGTTCTCGCGGTCCCGCCACTTGCCCGTGGTGGTCGCCACGCGCCGCACGGCTTCCAGTCCTCCCGGTGGCAACCAGAGGAACTGCGGGTTCTCCTTGGCCTTTGCGGTGATGTCGGACCAGGGGACGGTGTTGAAGGCCGGGCCATCGGGCCAGAGCTGGCCGCCCATGTTGGTTTCCGGATTTCCCGCGATGCGGGTGATCAAGCCGTCCGCCTTCGCCTCCGGATTCGGCTCGTACTTGCCTGCCTTGAGAAGCGCGGCCTCGACGGCCCTTTCGCCGTCCAGCGACGAACGGCCGTCCCCCGCCTTCGCCGTGCGCAGCTCGAGCTTCTCCTCCAGCAACCCCAGCTCGCGGCTGGGCTTCCGGCCGGGGTACCAGATGCGGTTGACGGCATGCTCGACGGTGGTCAGGAAGTCGAACTCGGCCCCGTTCCGGCGGTCCTCGATCTCCGCCCTGAGTGGGTCGTCGGCCCGCATCTCGCGCAGAACCTTCTCCGCCGCATAAAGGCGTCGCATGGCGTTGTCGAGGCTGGCAAAGTGCGTGGGGCTGCCCGTGACCACGAGGAAGTTGTTCTTCTGGAGCAGACTGGAGAACAGCTTCTCCGCCATCTCTGGGGGCAGCTTGCTGTCCGGGTTGATGGCGATCAGCTTGCGGCTGCCCGCGAGATCGATGGCGCCGATTTCGGGTAAGGCGAGCACTTCCTGGTAGGCTTTTCCGGAGGAGGGCCGGAACACCTCTTCCAGCCGCCGCTTGATGCCTTCATCCACACGGCTCTGTGGCGCCTTCTCTGCCTCGGATTGCAACCGCTTGGTGATGTTCTCCTGCGGCGCGAAGTACACGACCTCCCCGGCGCCGCGGTGCAGATACCAGGCATGCTTGGCCAAGGCGTCGAAGGCAGGGGCAAACTCGTCTCCCGCACGACCGGGCGCGATGAGACACTCGACCACCTGCTCCCTCGTCAACCCCGCCTTGGCGTCGAAGCCCCGCATGAGCGAGGCGCACATGACGACGTTGGCGACCTGGGTGCCCGCGTCGGAGCCGAGTTCCTGGTCGATCGCCTCCGCGTGGCTCTGCCCGCCATCCGCGATGTCCTTGGCCACGGCCTCTTGAAGATCGGAAAGCGGCAGGACCTCGTTGCGCATGTCCGGGTCGTTGAGGTCCATGTGCTGGACCCCGATCAGGCCGACGTTGTTCGGCCGCCCCTCGGCGTAGACGTCCTTGACGATCCGGCTGACCATCCGCATGAGGCCACGGGTCTGGCGGAAATTCTCGTTGTTCCGGAACAGCGCGATCAGGTCGCGCAGGCGAGGATGGAACGGGTAGCAGCGGTGCACCTCGTCCGCGAACTGCTCAGGGGTCTTGGCCACCATCCTGGAGCGAACCGCCTCATCCGTGGCCTTGGCATAGGCGTCCGCAGTCCGATCGATGACTTCCTTGTCCGGCAGCCTCTCGAACAGGCGGCAGCGCAGGATGTCGAAGATCTCGCCCGAGTTCAGGGCCACCGGCGTGATCTCCTTCGCGCTGCGCCGGAGCTCCTGGGACAGGTTCGCGATGGTCTGTGCCAGCGACTTGCTGGCGCCCGGGTATGCCGCGCTGAGGTTTGAGACGATCACCATGCAGCGCGGCAGCTTGATGGCCGCGGTGAACAGGTTGGCGAGCGCATAGGTGACCACGTTGGCCAGCGTTCCCTGTCCGAGCTCGCGCGTCTGGGCGTAGTCGAGGTAGGGCGCCACCTCATCGAGCAGGATGAGCGTGGGTTCGTCGCCGATCAGCTTGGCCCAGTCCTGCTCGCCGGGGGCGGCGGGACCGCCTTCCCAGAACTTCCGGAACGCGTCGGGTTTCCCAAGCTGGGCCGCGACTTCGCCCCAGATGAAATGGTCCATCGGCTGGCGGCCCGAGATCGCGATGACCTTTGCCGATTCGAAGCTGTTGGGCGCCTTGATTCCCGCGCGATCAAGAACCTTGGTCCGCAGGGCCGGAACCTTTGCGATCAGGCCAAATGAGACCATAAGGTGGGTTTTGCCGCCGCCCATGGCTTGGGTGAGCGTGTAGACGGCTTGATCGCTGCGACCGTCCAGGCGGGCGATGCCGACCTCGAACATCTGCCGCATTCCGCCCGTGACCCAATTGCGTCCAAAAAAGGTGTCGGCGTCGCGCTCAGCAATCTGGAGGACCTGACCGATATCCTCGATATCAGGCTCGGGATCCGACCGTAGAACGCTTGGATGCGGAACGCAGACATCCCGGACAGTAGTCAGCATGCGTTGCCTCGCTCGCTCGCGCAGGAGCCAGCTCCTGGGTGGAGTTGCTTCACGGGATTGTTCTTTCTCGACGACTGCGCTGGCGGCCACGCGGGCCGTTCCATATCATCCATTGTGCAATGGCTGGTTGGCAACGCCGATCACCTCGCATGGCGGGATTTAGCTTACCTCCGCAACATTACTGGACGAAAGGCAGGCTCGCATGGATCCGGGAGGTCAGACCGGCGGCGGTTACAGATCGAGTGCCGCCGGACTGGCCGATGCGGGCCGCGATGGGGCCGCAGCGCTCGCAGGGAGGCCGGAGTTCACTCCTTCGTTGGTGACGCTGGGTCCTGCTAATCTGCGTCCTCGTCCGGCACCAGCGTCCAAACCCGTTTGAGCGGGATCTCTGCCCTGATGTCCTCGGGCAGTTGCGCGTAGTGGGTCTGGACGGCGCGGATCACGTCGCCTGCGTCCCACAGCCGGAGTTTGAAGTAGTCTGCGGCCGCCTCTGCCCTGGCTGAACCCGTGAACCCGCCCCAGCCGACCAGCAGTGCATGGTCGGCGTGAAACCGTCCCATGACGCCCGTGAGCTCGCGGAGAACTTTCACATCCACCTTCGTGTCCTGCGACTTGACCTGGACGACCAGCCGCGGCGCATCGAAACCCAGTGGCCCACTGCCCGCCATAATGTCCACGCCGCCGTCTATCCCGGGCGGGGACGTGCGGGCCCGGTAGCCTTGGGCTTCCAAGATCGCGGCTGTCAGGGTCGCCAAAGCGTGCCCCCTGAAGCGCTGGGCGATCCGTTCACGGATCAGATCCTGTGACTGCTCCTCGATATCCGGGAGGGCCGTCTCGTCGGTCTTGTCAGTCGTCTCCGCAGCCGCCGGATCCTGCGCTTTAGCCGGACCGGTTTGGACGGTCTTGGGCGCCCACTTGTTTCCGATGAGCATTGCCTCGACCCGCTGCTCGGCTTCATGGCGGCTGATCCTGCACACGGTCATGAAGGCGCCGAAGGAGAACAGCAGGTCCTTGTCGAAGGCGCTCCGGGAAAGTTCCTTCAGCCACTCGACGGGGCGGGTGTGCAAAGGGCCGCCCGGCAGGTCAGAGCGGTACCTGTAGGCACCCGTTACCCGTCCGAACGCGATGTCGGCTCGTGTTTTCAGCGGGAGCACCACCAAATCGCCGATCGCGACCGTCTCCCTGACCGGCCATACCTGGCTTTCGCAGTTCATCAGCGTTTTCGGCTTCTGGTCCGGATAGGTCGCCTTGAGAAGGGATCGGAGTGCTTCCCGGGTCGTGCAGGGTGTCAGGTCCGGAAGTTCCTCCCACCCAATGATCGCCGTTCCCGTCTCCAAGGCCAACTTTTCACGTTCGCCCGCCTTTCCTGCTCGAACCAGCCACATCGCCAACTGAATGCTTCCTCTTAACCATAGCCGAAACGATCATCGGATTTTCAACTTTAAGTGAAACGAACTTTGTGGCAAGCTGGTTGTGGCGATTGATCGCCAAAGGTTGGTGGGGCGCGAAAGCTGTGCCACGAGGAAGACAGAAATAATTGATAAAACAGAACGATATGCCCCGTTCGCGAGGTTTGAACGTATGTGCCTCCTGCCCTCCAACGGCTCCGGAGTCTTGAGCTGGTGGCCACGAGCGGGAGAGGCTTGTTGTCACCTTCGGAGAATGAACTCACCGACCTGAGATCGATTGGGGAAGATCTGCGCGCGACGATCGTCTCGATCCAAGCTTCGTGCAGGCGTTCGGCGAGGGAACTACGAGCTCTGGGCAGAGCCTTCCAGAAGAAGGAGGTTGAGCTTGACGAACTGAGATCCAAGCTCGATACGGCCTTGGCAGCACTGCCGGAGCCTATAGCCGAGCCGACCGGAACGATCAACGTTCCTCGGCTGGATAACCGGAAGAAAGCTTTGACGCTGTCTGAGATCGATCAGATAGCCAACCTAAATCGCCAAAGGTTCTCGATCGATTGGATAGCCAGTCAGGCTGGTTGTTCACCCCGCAACATCAAACTCATCATCCAGATATCCGGCTTCTCCAAAGATATCCGGTCAGCGATCGACGGCAAGATCAGTTCAGCCCACTTCGCGCTGCTGCTCGTACACCGGAACGGTGAACACAGAACAGGCAACTTTCTTCGTAAAGCGTTCGAGTGGTACTGCAATGGTGGAGTCAAAGTGCGTCAAGGTGACTTTCTACTCTCAAAGGGGAACGTTGGGCAGTATGCGCGCCTGATGGGAGTGGAGGCTCTACGAGTGGAATGAGGAGCCGCCTACCCACGCGCACAGCCCCAATGCACCCAATGATCGTGGGTTTGACCCTGCCCCTGGAATGTTCCCGATTTGAAGCCAGGACCCGTCAACAGAAGATGGTCGCTGTGGCCGCAACGAGGATGGCCCTCGCTGCCCCGGCACCTCGGTGGATTGGCGGCGAGAAAAAATTTGGCATCTTGCACGCGCCCAGTTGATATTGAAGATTCGAACTGAGCGTAGGGCGCCGGAAATGGACCTGGATGACGAAACCGGAACAGGGGCATCAGCGCCATCCCTGATCACGGTTCATCCATTTCCTGATCGCTCGGCCTGGTGGCGAGCACGTCGAGCAGGGCCGCCGCCGTGCGCAGCGTGGGAATGTCCATGACCTCGACCGCTGCTTCGACCCGCTGGCGGAGGCGCTCGACCTCATCGAGTTGCATGGGCCGCGACTCGAAGCCGAGCGCCTCATTTGGGCTCATCGCCAGCGATCGGCAGATCCGGGCCAGGGTGGCGTAGTCGGGCTCGCGCACGCCGGACACGTAGTGGGCATACCGCGGCTGGCTCAGCCCGAGGCGCCGCGCGACCTCCGCATCCGACAAGCCCAGTTCCCGCGCACGCGTACGAAGCCGCTCCCCGAGGTCCACACCCATGCGGACCTTGTCCACCGGCCTGCCAAGGACTTGCCAACAACAAGTAGGCTTGCCAAAGAATAACTATGCGTAGTAGCAGGCGGATCGAGAGCGCTTCCCGGGGCGTGTGGCACCGGACTCCGCAGGAGGCACCGGCGGCGGCAGTCACCCGGCAAGGCGGCAACCATGGCGGCTGGAGATCTGCTGGTGAGCGAGACGGTTCAGGGACACGGGACGGGCCCGGCCATGCAGCCCACCCGCATCGCCCACCTGCAATGCATGGCATTGCAGGTGGGCAGGTCGCCGCTGATGAGGTGCTTCTGGGTCTTCCTTGTGGTGGGGCCGGGTCTCGGCCTGTTTGCCGTCTGCCTTTTCAGGGTTCGCGGCCCGGGCACGGGCGTCAGCGTTGTGGTCGGGACGCTTCCATGGGCGATCGCGATAACGGCGATCTGCATCGAACCCTTGGTTCTCCCGCTCACTTCGTGGACCCCTTGGCCTGCGGACGCGGGAGCGCAGGCCGTCGTTGCTCCCTCGATCCCGCAGCCCGGCGTGTATGCCGATCACGATGCCCGCTTGCAGCGCCCGACCTGGGGTATGGCCAAGGGCCAATCTAATGGGCAGAAAGGAGCATCCCGTTGAGCGACGCGGTCCAGGCACCCGGGCCAGCGCCGATCGCCCAGCCCGCCGACGTCGACCTCGGCCCATCCCCGCTGCGCCTGTTCGCCGTGCTGTTTTTCGCGGTCGGACCGCTCGGCCTCCTCCTTCTCGTGGCGGCCGCGATGAGCGGCCCGGGCGGCGCCGTCCTGACGGTGATCCTGTTCATCCCCTGGCTCATCGTCACGGGCATGTTCGGAGTCGGCTTCCTCAAGGCCCTCTTCGGGGACCGCATGGTCAACTACAAACGGACCCGAACGGCCGTCCGAGAGGGGAAAATCGGCGTCTCGTACCTCGTCCGCGGTTGGCTCGGCGACAACTTCGTCGTCGTGGACGAGACCCGGCGGCTGCTCTGCATCGACGGCGAGATCGTCGGCTTCGACGCGGTCCGGAAGCTTCAACACCATTCGAGCGGCGGCGTGGACAAGCTGGAGATCATCCTCGCTTCCGGGGCGAACCCCATCCGCAGCCTCGAGCTCAGCAGCGAGGCGAGGCTGAAGGCGGTCTTCGAGCGCCTCTGCAATTCGCTGGGGTTCAGCAGTTGATGCCGCTGCGTTCACGCAGCAGCGCCTATAACCGTCCGGACAGGATGCTCGATCCGCACTGATCCCTACGGACGCAGGGTGCCGTCCTCATCACCGGAGGGTCGCTCCACCGACTTGAGGTAGACTCCGTTCCTGACGGGGTCGATGCGGTCGGCCTGCGCCAGCGCCCAGCCAGCCCAGGCATTCACCTCGGCATCCGGAAGCGGAACGGCCGAGGCGCCGTTCGCCGCCCTGACCTCCTCCACGTAGGTGCGGATCTCCCGCGCCTGCCGGAGTGCCCGGGCCTCCCCCAGAAGGCGCTCGACACGCCGCCTTTCGAGTTCGGCTTGGCGCTCGCGTTCCCTGCGTTCGGCCTCCTCGCGCTCCTGCCGCATCCGCTCGATGAACTCCGCCCGCCGCTCAATACGCCATCTGTGCGAGCGAACCGCACCGGTCCGGTGCTGCTCCTCTCCCCTGACAACGACGGCAACCGCGATCTCGCGGGCGTGCCGCTCCACCGCCTCGTCCCCGTCCCCATCCTGCCAGACCCGCACGGCCGAGCGCCCGTCGTCCGCCGGGGCGAGCTCAACCCTGAGCGCCTGTCTTCCGCCTGCGGTCCTTGCGGCCTCCCGGGTGGGGAGGCCGCGGAACTGCGAGGAACGCTCGGCATCCCGTGGCAATGGCGGAGCCGATGCCATGTGGGTGGCGGCCTTCGCGTCTGCCCTGCCCCCCGACCGGGACCTGACCTCGACGGCCGCGACCCGCAAGCGCACGCTTTGGTGATGCACGTGGACGACGAACTGATCCACCTGCTGTCCGGATTGTGCTGCGCCCCAGGTGTCCGCCTTGCAGCCGCATCGGGCAGTCGCCAGCAGGATGGTCGACACCAAGCGGAGGCGCCGCCGCTGGATCGGGCTGTCGTAAAGCGGGTCGTACATGGACCAATGATACGAGAGATCCCGCTGCTTCTCGCGCCGAACGTCGTCCTCCCGGAGGAGCCTGGCGACGACCGGGTGCGGTCCGTCGAGGTTCCTGGGGACCGTGACCCTCCCGATCGCGGCCTCAACGCGCGCCCGCACCGTCTCGATCAACTCGTCGAAGCTCGGCTCGGGGGGCAGAGGCCCCAGGATCTCTTCCTGGCTCAGCGCCTGCGAGTAGTGGCGCCAATACCGGCCCCCGCCCACCATGGTCTCATCGCTCAGGCCGGGCGGGCGCGGCGGCAACGCGGCTTCGATCGTGGCCTTCCCTGCTGCCCGGCGTGCCCAGTGGCCGCGTGGCGGAACCGGCACGTGCATCCGGCAGCACTCCTTCCTGAAAGCCACGTCGGAGATGCCGAACCGCCCGGCCAGCGTTCTCATGGGCTCCGCCCAGACCAGGGCATGCAGTTCCTGCCGGGTGACGCGCTGCTCCATGACACCTCCCTTGCCGGGGCACCTCATGCCCGTCCGGCGGCACGACGTCGCGGCCCCCGCGCCCGTACCGGGACGAATTGGCTCGCGACGGGATTCACCTCGCATTCGCCCGGCTGCACGGAGGTGAGGCACAAGGCACCGCGGCATTGGCTCGAGAATGCACCCGGTGGACTAAAGCCCGACTTGGGCGAGGGGGACACCATGTTCGCAGCGTGCGGGCCAGGACGGAGAGCGGCTCCGAGCCTGATCGGGAAACAGCGCCCGGGACCGAGAGCCGGGGCTTGATGCCACAATATTCTCCTTGCATCCGGCCGTGCGATGCTGGGGACTCCGCGCCGGTAGGGAGGCCATTATGGGAGTCGTGATCGAGAGCGCCATCTGGAAGGCCCGGGTAATCGCTACGGCGACCGGCCTGAAGGTCTCGACACCCGCCGAGCCGTTCGTTCGTCGCATGGCGGAGGTCACCGACCCGGACGACCGTTTGTTCCTGGCCTGCCGCGCCCTGCGACGGGATGAGGACTGCATAGAAGCCAACTTGGTGATCGCAGCGGCGCAGGAGAAGCAGGAAACCCGTCTCTGCTACCTGCACATCGCCGTGGAGGAGGGCGAGCGCCTGTGGACGCCGCTGATCCAGACCCATGGAGACGTGGACCTCTGGGACATTGAGGCCGCGCGTCCATGGTTGCATGCGGTCAAGGCGCTCGGCGACGAATTCTTCGAAGCCGGATGGTACGACGACGCCAGGGACGTGTATGGGCGCTTGCTCGCCATGGACCCGGGCGACCATTTGGGCGCCGCAGACAAGCTCGATCGCATCGGACCGAGGCTTGCATCCGCAAGCTAATTTATGAGTTCCATCAAAGGTTTACGGCTGCGGTTGTCTCTGCAATTGCGTGTTTGTCCCGCGAATTGCGTTCACCCATAACAACAACCCTAAACATCCAAGTTCGCCACCTTCAACGCATTCCCCACAATGAAATCCCGCCGCGGCTCCACCACGTCGCCCATCAGCGTCGAGAACACCTGTGCCGCGTCCTCCACGTCGCCCACCTTCACCTGCAGCAGGGTGCGGACCTGCGGGTCCAGCGTGGTTTTCCAGAGCTGATCGGGGTTCATCTCGCCCAAGCCCTTGAAGCGGTGGATCGCCAGGCCCTTGCGGCCCTGGGCCAAAACGCGGTCGAATGCGGTCGCAGGGCCGGGGACGCGGATCTCGGCCTTGTCCAACGCCAGCACCGCGGGCTCGGCGAAGCGGCCAGCCAGCGCCTCGGCCCGTTCCGCCAGCCAGCGCGCCTCGGCGCTGCGCAGGCTGCCGCCGTCCACGCTGTAGCGCTCGGCCACGCCCCGCACCGTCCGGGCGAGGTGTAGGCCACGGTCGTCCGCCCAGACCTTCCAGGTGCGCTCGTTCGGCAGGGACACGGCGTTCAGCCGCTGCACCAGGTCGTTGCTGACCGCCATGATGCGCGCGGCGTCGGCGGTCAGGGCGCCGGCAATGGCGGCCTGCTCCAGCAACGCCGTCGGCACGGAGGTTGCAAGCCGGCGCAGGTTGCCCGCCGCTTCCCGCAGCCACGCAAGCTCCCCCGTCACCTCGTCACCCCCGAACACCCGGCCATCGGCATAAACCAGCCGAGCCTCGGCCAGCGCCTTGTCGAGCAGGTAGTCCTCAAGAGCCTGATCGTTCTTCAAGTAACGCTCATCGTTGCCGCGCTTGGCGCGGTAAAGCGGCGGTTGCGCGATGTACAAATGGCCGCGCTCGATCAACTCCGGCATCTGGCGGAAGAAGAACGTCAGCAGCAGCGTCCGGATGTGGCTGCCGTCCACGTCGGCGTCCGTCATGATGTTGATGCGGTGGTAGCGCAGCTTGCGTATGTCGAACCCGCCCTGCTCCGGCTCGCCGCGGCCGATGCCGGTGCCCAACGCGGTGATCAGCGTGCCGATCTCGGCGCTGCCCAACATGCGGTCGAACCGCGCCCGCTCGACGTTCAGGATCTTGCCCTTCAGCGGCAGGATCGCCTGGAACTTGCGGTCGCGGCCCTGCTTCGCCGAGCCGCCGGCGCTGTCGCCCTCGACGATGAAGATCTCGCACTTGCTGGGATCGCGCTCCTGGCAGTCCGCGAGCTTGCCCGGCAGGGTGCTGACATCCAGCACGCCCTTGCGCCGGGTCAGCTCGCGCGCCTTGCGCGCGGCTTCGCGGGCGGAGGCCGCGTCCATCACCTTCTGGATGATGGACTTGGCCTCTTTCGGGTGCGTCTCGAACCAATGGGACACCGTGTCGGCCACCGCGGCCTGCACCACCGGCTGCACCTCGGAGCTGACCAGCTTGTCCTTGGTTTGGCTGCTGAACTTCGGGTCCGGCACCTTGACCGACAGCACCGCCGTCATGCCTTCCCGCATGTCGTCGCCCACTAGGTCGAGCTTCTCCTTCTTGCCCATCCCCTCCGCGTACTTGGTCACCACGCGGGTCAGCGCTTGACGGAAGCCGGCCAGATGCGTGCCGCCGTCGCGCTGCGGGATGTTGTTGGTGAAGCACAGCATCGTTTCGTGGAAGCTGTCGTTCCAGGTCAGCGCGAACTCGACGCGGATGCCGACCTGGCTCTCCTCGGTTGTCACCGAGATCGGCTGCGACACCACGGAGGTCTTGCTGCGGTCAAGCCATGCAACGAACGCTTCCAGCCCGCCGTCGTACTTGAACTGCGTTTCCTGCGAGGGCGCGTGCCGCTCGTCGCGCAGCACGATGGCCAGGCCGGAGTTGAGGAATGCCAGCTCCCGCAGCCGCCGCTCCAGGATCGCGTAATCGAACTCGACCTTGGTGAAGGTGCCCGTGCTGGGCTTGAAGCACACCTCGGTGCCGCTCGGCTTGCCGGAGGGGCCGATGACCCGCAGCGGCTCCGTCGTTTCGCCGTGCTCGAACCGGATGAAGTGCTCGGTCCCGTTGCGCCAGATGCGGACTTCCATCCATTGCGACAACGCGTTCACCACGGCCGCGCCCACGCCATGCAGGCCGCCGGACACCTTGTAGCTGTTCTGGTTGAACTTGCCGCCCGCGTGCAGCCGGGTCAGCACGACCTCGGCGGCGCTCACGCCCTCTTCCAGGTGCATGTCGGTCGGGATGCCGCGGCCGTCGTCCCGCACGGTCACGCTGCCGTCGCTGTTGAGCGTCAACTCGCAGCGGGTCGCATAGCCTGCCTGCGCCTCGTCCACGGCGTTGTCGATGATCTCGAACGCCATGTGGTGCAAGCCGGAGCCGTCGTCGGTGTCGCCGATATACATGCCGGGGCGCTTGCGCACCGCTTCCAACCCTTTCAGGACGGAAATGGAAGCGGCGTCATAGGCATCGGATTCAGGCGTCGTCGGGGCGGCTTCGGACATGCCGAGGGGGGACTCCAAAGGGGGGCAGCAAGCCCTAAGAATATAGCTACGGACCCCCCGGAAAGACAGGCCCCGGGCCGTTTAAACCGGGGGAAAAGCCGGGTCCGGGCGCAGGGTGTCGCCGCCGGTTTGCAGCCCCTCCGCAGCACCGCGCAGCGCCGCGAACGGCTCCGGATCGGTGCCGGTCAGCAGCACCTGGGCCGACAGGCCGGCCAGCGCCTCCCACAGCGCCGCCCGGCGGTCCGCGTCCAGGTGCACGGCCGGCTCGTCCAGCAGCAGCAGGGGCGCGTCGCCGCGGGCCTCAGCCATCAGCGCCGCGTGCCCCAGCACCACGCCGATCAGCAGCGCCTTCTGCTGCCCCGTGCTGGCGAGCGCCGCGGACAGGCCGCTCGCCGCGTCGGACAGCAGCATGTCCGCCCGATGCGCCCCCTGTGCCGCCGAACCCGCCGCCGCGTCCCGCCCGCGGTTCTCG
>CAXTUQ010000048.1:0-18327 GCA_964247405.1 uncultured Acetobacteraceae bacterium | reverse complement strand
CAGCTCGCGGCCGAGGGCGGCACCCGCTTCGTGTCGGGCAGCAGCAGCAGCCCGATGCCGCCGCCCGCCTCGGCCGCGAGCTGCAGCCGGCGCAAGGCCACCATGCTGGGCAGTACGCCGGGCACCACGAGCAGCGCCCCCGCGATGGCGGGGGAACGCAGCGCCTCCTCCAAGGCCCACAACCCGTCGGTTGGCTGCCGCGCCCGCACCAGCACCAGGTCGGCTGGGTTCAGCCCGAAGGCCAGCAGCCCCGGCGGCCAGGCATCCGGCTCGGGGCCGATCCACAGCACCGGGCCCGACGCGCGGGCCAGCAGCAGCGCGCAGAACGCCAGGGCGGCGCTCCCGTCCGCCGCGAGGACCTCATGCACGGTGGCCCGTGCGAGACCGCCGCCCGGCAGGATGCGATCGATCTCGTCGCACACCGGGACCGTGCCGACGCCGGGCGCAGCCCCGCCGCGCTCCAGGCGCGCGACGCTAGCGCGGAGGGCGGCGAGAACGGCGGCGCGATCCAGCGGCTGGCCGGCAGCAGTCATTCCGCGCAGCTCTAGCCGGTGCTGTGCGGCCGCACGCCGCGAACTTTCATAACGACATACCCGGCACGGCGGAGATGCTCGGCCAGCCGCTCAGCGGCGATGCCGGCGGCGAACTCGCCGCCGCCGCCGCGGCGGGCCTTGCCGCGCTCGTCGTAGCGCAGCGCGTAGGACAGCGTTTCGGCAATCTCCTCCGGGGAGGCCGCGGTCAGGTCGGTTCGGTCCGGGTTGGACGTGCAAGGGTCGGGCATGCGGGCACGCTACGTCACGTTACTCGAACAAATCAAGAACGTTTCAACGTGAATAGGCGTGAAATCTGCGATGAAGCTCCTGGAAGCGTACAGTTTTTGACGTTTCCTGACGAGGAAAGCGGTCCCAGCTCAGCGTGTTGCGGCGCGACGTTGCCGCGTCTGGCGAACCCTCAAGAATTTCGGTGCCGCGGGCGAGGGCACCCGGACCTGCTTGCCCGCCCTCACGGTTTCTGGGTGCTGGCCAATTCCCAGCACCGACGCCGATGGCGAACCGGCCGTCCTCAAGCCCCCAACCACCCCTCCCTGACCTCGGCGCCGTTTGCGCTCTCCACTCGCGCAGACCTGCGGGACGACGGGGGAGGATGAACGAGGGGAGACCGGGATGGGCCTGCCGCCGCCGCAGCCTGCGCCGCAAGGAGGTGTCGCGCTGAAGCGCTCCCGGGCTTCGCCCGCCCTTGCCCCGCAGCCCGCGCCCGCGGGTGCCGGGAGGGGATCAGGACGGGATGCAGAGGGGGAGAAAGGACGCAGCTGCGTCCGATCCCGGCTCCGCCCTGCCACTCTAGGCGGGAACACGGCGATGAGCGGATACGACACGGAATTGGACCGGCTGCGGGCGGGCGTGAGCTGCGCGGCGCTGCTGGAGCGCCTGCAGCCGGGCTGGCTGCTCGACAAGGGGGAAAGCACGCCGAAATGCCTGAAGTACCGCCGCGGCGCGGGCGAGGTGCTGATCATCAACCACGGCGGGCGCGGCTGGTGGGACCCGATGAGCGACGCCAAGGGCGACGTGTTCAGCCTGACGCAGCACCTCGACCCCGGCCTCAACTTCGGCCAGGTGCGCAAGCTGCTGCGCGGCATGGTGGGCGTGAGGCCGTCCCGCCCCGAGATGGAACGCAAGCCCGGGAAGCCGGATAAGCCCGTCGTGCCGGTGACCCAGCTTTGGGCACGGCGCCGGCGGCTGAGCCGTGGCTCGGCCACCTGGGGCTACCTCGCCGGCGAGCGCGCGATCCCCGCGGCCGTGTTGCAGGCGGCGGACCTGTTCGACGCGGTGCGGGAGGGACCGCACGGCAGCGCCTGGTTCGCGCACCGCGACCACGCGGGAGTGCTGACCGGCATCGACATGCGTGGCCCGGACTGGCGCGGCTTCTCCCAAGCGTCGGACAAGAGCCTGTTCCGCCTGCCCGGCGGCACGGGCCGGCTCGCCCGGCTCGCGGTGTGCGAGGCGCCGATCGACGCGCTGAGCCTGGCGGTGCTGGAAGCCTTGCGGGCTGATACGCTCTACCTGGCGACCACGGGCGGCATGGGGCCGCTGACGCTCTTCTGCCTCGATGCGCTGCTGCACGCCCTCGCGGGCCAGCCCGAGGCCGTGCTGGTGGCGGCGACTGACGCGGACCCGGCTGGCAAGCGCCACGCCCAGCGCCTGGCGGCGATGGCGGAAGCAGCGGGCGTGCACTCGGAGCGGCTCGTGCCGTCCAGCGGGCAGAAAGATTGGAACGACCGGTTGCGGCAGGGGAGGGGTGCATGAAGCCCGACCGCGTCTGAGCGCAGCTTGGCTCCGGCCGGCAGCTCCAAGTGGTCGATCCTCCGCCAGCCGAGGCCCGATGACGCAGAGATGGCCAGCGAACGGGGTCAGAGGACTGGAGCCGGCATCGGAGACGACACGGAAGAAAGCAAGGCGAAGCGAGACGGCCGTGGTGGGAGAGAAGCCCTGCCGCATTGCGTCGGGGGGTGCAAGGGCAAGGGCCTTTGGCCCACGCGAACGGGCTTCCAGCGCGCTGGCGCGTTGGGTCCCGTTCGCGCGCCCTTGCACCCCCCGACGCAATGCGGCCGCCGGGCTGAGTTTTCGGAAAAGCGAAGACGCAGCAGAGGAATGAAAAGAGATGAAAGTGAGATGGAGCGAGCGGCTGCGTGTGGCACTTGGCGCGGTGCTGCTGGCAGTGGCCTTGCTAGCCGCGGTGGCAGCGCCGGGCCTGCTGTCCGACCGGGACTCCACGGTGCCGCTCCGGCCGGTGCGGGAGGCAGAGCGATGACGGACCTGTTGCGCGAGATCGCCAACTTGCCGCAGGTCGGCGGCAGCTTGTCCGTCGAGTTGCTGGCAGGCAAGCCGTTGGCTTGGCACCTGATGGGCTGCGCTATGCGAGTCGGCCTGGCGGAAGGGGCGATGATGAGTGAGCTGTTTGGAAACATCCTGGTCGTCGGCGTCCCGTTCGTCGCGGTGCTCTGGGCCGGCATCTACCTTGAGAAACTCTGGGTCAGACGCGCCCGGCAGCGCTGGGGCGGCTCGGCCGCCCAGCACGCCTTGCTCTCGTCCCTTGCGCCGTGCCGCATGGGGTGGGGAGAGGAAACGAAACATGATCTGACCAGTGAGAAGACTGAGCTGCCGCGGCCCGGCCGCCGCCGCAAGGGTGTAGGCCTGCGGCCCGCGCCAAGGCGCGCCCTTGCCCCGGTGGCCGGGCCGCGGCGCATGAGAGGCGTTCCGAGAACATGAAAGGGAACGCAGATGGACCACACAACCGAGATCCATGAGCCTCAGGATGGGGCGCTGCCCGAGATTCGTGCCGTTCCCGAGTTCGACGACGAGACCGGCCGGCTCACCGGAGTGACGCTGACAACCAAGCCTCCGCAAGACGGGGCCAGCGTCAGCGTCCGCACGGAACGCCCCGACCTCGACGCCGCCGTGCCGCCGCTGCCCGGCTGGCATTGGTTCGAGGGCTGGGGAGACATCGTTTGCGAACTGGCCCCGACGACGCAGGAGGTGCTGACGCAGGTCGCCGAGGACATATTCCAGGGAACCTTGGGCAGTTACCGGCTGAATGGCTGCAGCGAGCCGGTCGACCAGCTGCGCGGGATCGCCACGCAACGCTTGAGCCTGCCTTCGGACGAGGCAAGACTCCAGTGCGTCAGGATCTTGCGCGAGTATCAGGATCACCTGCGTAAGATTGAGGCTGACGACGAGGACTGACGCTGCCCTCCCGTACGCGGCAACAGGACCACGCACACGCCGTCAACGACGCGATGCCGCTGGAACGCGATGCGTGGCCGGGGACGGTGACACCCTGGCCCAGGCCGCGCGTCACCTGCTGCTTGCCAGGCCAGCGCCGGCGGCACGCGCCCTTTGGGTGCCGGACCCTCGGGTAGCCCGCTCGGCGACCAACGTCGCCACCTTCGCTTGGGTAAACCGCCCAAGAGCCTGGTCATCGACCTCGACGATACGTCGCCCATTCGAGGCGGCACGAGGGCGCAGCCATGACAAAGGCCGAAAACGCCATACCATAGGCCCAAACCACGAGCAGACCACCGCAAGGAAACACCGATGTTCCGTGCACGCTACACCGCCCGCTGCGAGGACGACGCCATCGTGGTCGAGGACCGAGATCTTGGCCGGAGCGTCACCAACGACGCGGAAAACGTCATCGCCGACCTACGGGAGCGCGGATTTAACCTGCTTTTTCCTGTAATTTATTGCGATACCACCCGCCGTTGGGACGGGCTGACCGTGCGCGACGGGCAATTCGCGGGGTTTTACCCGCTCAACGCTGCCGGCAGCACGGACTACGGCGAGGCACGGGCCAAGCTGCGCGCCATGCGCACGGCACGGGACGAGCGGCTGGGTGACGCCCGGCCGCCAGAGCCGGACGGCAGCCGTCGCCCCGCGGGCTGACGGCGCGACCTGAACCGGTCGTCCCGCGACGGCCCGTCGGCGACGTAATCCCGATCACACGACCACCCCAGAGGCCCGCCATTGCGCGGGCCTTTCGCATTTCTGGAGAGCACCATGGCAGACTACTGGACCTCGTTCTCGGTCTTGTTCCCAGTTGGCGCCGGCAACGTCGGGGCCGCACTCGCCCTTTACGCCCAGCTCGAAGCCGAGCTTGAGGCCGACGACGAGACGATCGGTTTCACGGCGGTGGAGGATGAACCCGGGAGCGGCACCCTGTGGCTGTGGGACGGCGGCAGCGGCGACCCCGAGCACGTCATCACTTATGCCACTCGCTGCGCCGAGGCGTTCGGCCTGACGGGGCGGTGGGGCTTTCGCTGGAGCCTTTGTTGCAGCAAGCCCCGCCTGGACGGGGCGGGCGGCGGCGCACAGGTGCTGGATCTCGGCCGGCGCGAAAGCATCGGCTGGGTGGACACGGAACACTGGCTTGCCGAGCAGCTCGGCAGGGCCGAAACCCGAACCGTGCCGGCAGCGACGATCCTGCAGACGGTGGCCGGGGCACAGAACTGGAATCACCACAGCCAGGTCACTGTGCTGCTCGGCTTCATCGACAGCCTGATCGCGGACGATCCCGAGATTGCCGACCGGCTCCGCGCCTATGTCGCTACGGCGTCCGCGGCGGATAAAGACTTCACGTGCCGGGAGTGCGGGGCCGAGGTGTTCATCTCCGACGCCGGCACAACCCACCACTTCGGTACCGGCATGGACGGGATCGCCTAAGACCGGGACCTCACCGAAACGCGCAGCGTTTGCGGCTGCGACCACGTGGCCATTCCCGAGAAGGAAGCGTAGGCCATGGACGCACCCAGGAGCACAGGCGACACGGGCGCCCAGGACAGCAGGGCGGCGGCGACGCGGGTCGGGCTTTGGTATGCGGAAGGGCCGGGAGACCGTCCCTTCGTGGCCGGCGATCCCGCCTTCGCCATTTTCCGGGTCGTGGCGGACGATGCCGAGGCGCCGGGCTGCGTCACGGTCGAGAACGCCGCCGGCCAGCGCTTCCCGGTCCCGATCCCGCTGGTCGACGCAATCTCCGCACCCACCAAGCTGCGAGCCGGAGACACTGGCTTTCCCAGGGCACCTGCCCCGGGCTAACCGCCATGCCGGCCCAGCCGGCATCCCTGTTCGACCTTCAACCCATCGCACCCCGCCAGTCCTCCGGGTTGGCGGGGCGCACCTGCGTGAGGTCCTGCCATGTCCCGATCCGCCATCCAGCGCACGGCCCAGGCACGCCGCGCAACCCGGCGTCGGCCCACCGAGCTGCACGTCTTCGAGTTCGACGCCTCAGGCTGGAACAGCCCCGGCCGCGCAGCAACCGTGCTGGTGCGCGGCACGATGGGACAGGTCGCCGCGATCAGCGTGGCCTACGAGCAGGCCCGCAGGCTCGGCCATGGGTTCACGTTCTGCACTCGGAGCCGTACCGTGCCGGCGCCGCGGCCCACGCCGGCGCTGGACGCGCTCACGCGCAGGCTGACCGCGTTCTCCACTTTTGTGGCGCTGCTCACCGCCGCAGCGGGCTACCGGCCGAGCATCCGCCTGGACCTGCTCGGCCGTGACGGCTTGCTGCTGGCCCGCGCCTACGACCGGACCCAGGCGGCGTGGGGCGACCCGCGCCGCGCCTTCGCCACAGGGCGCATCCCGGACCGCGCCGCGATCCGCTCACCGCGCCGTGCGGAGGCGTGACATGCACGATCCCGACCCGTCCGACCCGGCAACGCCGGTCTGCTGGTTCTGCGGTGAACCCGAGGTGCTGGAGATCGCCGAAGTGTGGACGGACAGCAACTTTCTCCTAAATACCTGCTGCGAGGGACTGCTGAGCAGCGTGTCCGCTGGGATCGACGAGGACCCGGCCTGGGGCCGCGACCTGCTGCGCCGGCTCGGCGCGGAGGCGCTGATTGGCCACCGCCTGCGCCGGGTCAACGACGGGAAGGGGTGCCACCCCATGCTGGACTGGCACCCCGACCTGCGCTCGATCGGCTTTGCGCAGGCGCGGGCCTTCATCGCCCGCCATCATGTCCACTGCCCTCCGCCCGTCGCCTGGCGGTGGTCTCACGCGGTCTGGTCGGGCCGGCAGATGGTCGGCGTCGTTACCGCCGGCAACCCGGTCGCCCGCGCCTACATGGGGCGGGGCATCGCCGAGGTGAACCGGCTTTGCATCCGGCGCGACGTGGCGCCCCTTCTGGTCTGGAACGTCGCCTCCATGCTTTACGGCGCCGCGTGCTGCAGTGCCGAGCGCGCCGGGTTCACGCGGATGATCACCTACACAAGGGACGAAGAGGAGGGTGGAAGTCTTGTCGCTGCAGGTTTTGTTCGCGACGGGGTCGTACGTGGCCGGGGCTGGCACAGCGCGCGGCGGCGCCGGAGCAACAGCAATGCCGGCGATAAGGTGCGCTGGTCGCGCACGCTGCGACCGAAGCCGGCCAGGCCGCCAGCACCGCCCAGCTCCGCGCGGCACAGCTTAGCCTCCATGGCGCAGGAGCACGAGGCCTCGCGCCTCACCGTCAGCCTCCCATGAAGGACTAAGGATGCGCGCCCCGGGTATTCTGGATAGGCCAGAACGGTGCAGTCGTACCGGGAAACCACCGCCCATGCGTAGCCATGACATTCGAGGTTATCGGCGTCATGTCCGGCGTAGGGGGCAGACCGGGCATTGCAGTTCGGCCACCGCGATCAACAGCTTTGCGCCGCATCTCGGACACATAGCCGCCCCAGGCGGCTTACCAATAGCGGACACCCACATTGGTCATGGCAGCGGCGCCTTGTTGACAATCCCTTCGATTCCTCGAGCCGAGGCGAGGACGGCCTCGAACGGCGGAGGCTCGCCGAAGATCATGGCGGTGGTGCTGGCGTAGTCGCGGCGAAGCGCGTCGATCATGCCCTCGATGGGCGTGACGGCGAACGTACCGGGTTTAGCCGAGGCGAGGTCGTAATCTGGCCGATCAAAGAACATCCGGGCGTGACGCACACAGTCTTGACCCAGACGTTCGTTACCGAGCGCGACCCTTCCCGCCTCGGAATCGATCAAGCGGTGGAGGTCGTAGTAGTGCCGGGAAACACGCTGCCCTTCCTGGCGCAGAACGCCGCGACGCTCGTACCAGCGCCGCAGGCCATGCGCGATGACGATCTTGTCCCAGAAGGTGCGTCCTGGTTCGATGGTGGTGACGTCGGAGACGGCGAGGTCCAAGTCCACCGCCTCGTCGGCGACGTAGGGCTTGATCGTCATCGCTCCGTGCGGGTCCAGTGCAGACTTCGCCCCAGACTCGATACGCACCGCGGGCCGAACATAGGTATCGTCGCGCGGCTCGACCTCGGGGTACCAGACAAGCAGCGTCTGGCCGTCAGGGTCGGCAGCGTCGACCTCAACGTGGCCGGCGCCCTCGGTGACATCGGCCACCATCTCCGACAGGGATGCGCGTAACGGACCCGTGACATAGTCGCGGCAAGCGTCGCGGATCGCGTCCAGTTTCGCCCGCCGCTTCGTGCGGGAAAGCGCTTCCAGCTCCTCGACTGTGGTGGCTTGGTCGAGATCGTCGCGGAACACTGTCACGTCGATGTCTTCCGAGAAGCGCTGGATCAACCCATACGCCTTGGACAGCGACGTACCGCCCTTGAACAGCAGCCGAGGGCGATCGGCGGAGAGACGGTGATAGAGCGCGTCCAGCGTCCAGCAGACCCAAAAATCTTTCTCGACGTTCCCGACCGGGGTGCCGAGCCGGTTGGCGGTCGCGAGGAACAGGTCAAGGCGGTCGCGCGCGGACGCGCGGATCACCGTCGCGAACGCCTCGGCGCTCATGTCGGCTCTGCCTTGTCGAGGACGAGCGGCCGCACAAACTTCTGCATCCAGATCGGAAGCGCGGAGAGACCGTCGCGCAGGTCTGCGCGGATCGCGGGCCCGTGCGCCGGGTCGGCAAGAAGCCGGCGCAGCACCGCCGTGACCCGCGCGCGCTCCTCCTCGTTCGTCAGGACATCGTGCAGCCAGTGCAGCGCCTGGACCACCCGCATTGCCGGCCTGCCTGCCCAGTAGAGGCGGCTCGGCGCGGCGTTTTTGAAGTGGATCTGCTGATTTCCGAGCGCGATCGGTTTCAGCCGCGCGTCGATCAGCACCTCGATGCGCGCCGGCACCGCGGTGGTCAGTCCCAGATCGTTCGCCGCCGTCATGCCGTCCACCACGAAGCGCGCCTTGTCACGGCGCGCCACCGCCCGGATCACGGCCCGGTAGTCCGGCACTCTCGGCCGGCCGGTGAGCCGGTTCGGCGAAGGCACGTCATACAAACCCCGGTCGATGCGGCGAAGTTCCTGGGCGGCCGCGAGCCGCTGGAGCACCTTGTCGACGGCGTCCCGGCTTCCAAGATCCGCGAAGTCGCTTGGGGTCCAGACCTCGTCCGGCTGCTCCGCTAGTCTTGCAAAGAGGCGGCTGCGCATGTCCGTACCGGTTTGAGTCTGGCAGACCATGTCCAAAGTATGCCGCATTTTTCGGACATTCGGAAGGGTGTCCGAAGGATGCTACATTTTTCGGACACGATCTGCTAAGGCGGACCGATGCTTCTGCTCTACATCTCAGACATCCACTTCCGCGAGCCCGATTGCATCAACCCTGACCTCGACCTGGACCGGCCTTACCGCACCCGCATGATCCAGGATGTAAGGCAACGGGTTCAAGCAACCGGACCGGTCGGCGCCATGCTGATCGGCGGTGACGTCGCCTTCAAGGGTCACCCCGCCGAGTATGAGGTCGCCAAGGCCTGGATTCACGACCTTGCCGACGCCTGTGGGTGCCACCTCGAACGCATCTTTGTGATTCCCGGCAATCACGACGTCGATCGCGGCGCGATCACCCGTTCCGCCGCTGTCCGCAACGCTCAGGCTGCTATCATGGCCGCCGACCCCCAACGCCGCGAGCGCGAGTTCCGCACGCAGTTCATGGACGCCGAAACCGGCCGCGCCCTGTTGAAGCCGTTGGCGGCGTACAACGACTTCGCCAAATACTTTAGCTGCCAGATTTACGCGCCGGACCATCTCTACTGGAAGCAGGACCTGCCGCTCGAGGACGGCGTGCACCTGCGCGTCTACGGGCTCACCTCGGTTCTCCTGTCGGGCGCCGGCGGGCGCGACGACACGCGCGAAAGTCTCTACCTGAGCCCGCTACAGACCAGCCTCGACCCGGCTGACGACGTGGTCAATCTTGTTATGTGCCACCACCCGCCCGATTGGTTCTCCGACCAGGACGAGGTGGACGAGAAAATCGCAAACCGCGCCGCCATCCACCTGTTCGGCCACAAGCACCGCCAGCGCGTGGCCAAGGACGACGGCTATATCCGGTTCAGCGCCGGAGCGGTCAACCCGGATCGCAACGAGGCCGGCTGGCAGCCCGCCTACAACCTCATCGACGTCCGCGTGACAGGCGAGGGCCGGCAACGTGCTCTGGAGGTCGAGGCTCATCTGCTGCAGTGGCAGGCTAACCCCGAGCAGTATCGGCCAACCCTGACGACGCAAGGTGACGCCCCCTTCCGCCATCGCATCGCGATCCCCCGCCACGCACGCGCGTCCATCGTCCCGGCGAGCGTCGTCGCCAATCCGCCCGCGCCGACGGACACCGATGTGGAGGCTGCGATGAGCGACGAGGGCACCCGCAACCTGGTGTTCCGCTTCTGGAATCTCACCACAAGCCAGCGCCGCGACCTCGCGCTCAAGCTCGCGCTCATCGATCGGGAGGAACTGAGGCTGCCCGAGCCCGAGCGCTACGGCCGCGCGCTCCTCAGGGCGGGTGAGCGGGGCATCCTCGATCAGGTCGCACGCGAAGTGGCGTCAAGGGAGAAATAGTGATGGCGGACGAGGCGCCGATGATGCACAGGGATTTTCCGCGCTGGTACGCGGCCGTCGCAATCGGCAACGACGCTGAGCTTCGCGCCGCGCGCTGGGCCGCGGTGCACGCCATCACCGAGAGTGCCGATGCGTCCACGGTAGAAGGCCTTGTGCGGCTCGCCTTCAGGACCAAGCAACCGCCGTCAAGCCAGGCCCTGTCCTTGATCCACGAGGCTTATCGCAAAGCGGACGACACCTTCGACCCGAGCCACGCTGCGCGCGAGATGCAGGTCCTCGCCGGCGCTTGTCTCGCGGTGCTGTTCGAAGCCAGCGGCGACAGCGCAGCGACGGCGGCGCTCGGCGTCGCCACGGCGGCCTTAGCCGGAGGCCGGGCCGCCCAGCTGCCGATGGACCTTCCGGCGCTGGCCGAGGCCGCGATCCAACGTCTGGCGGATGCCAATCGGGCGCGCCCTTCGCTCGGCAGCCTAATCAGAGCGGAGGCACCCAAGCTCGACTTCGAAGCGGCCGCCACGAAGGTGAAAGAAGCAAATTGGGAGGCGGTCGGTCAGGCGTTCACCTTAGCCGCGAACAGCGCCCGAACGGCCATTCGGGCGCTCGCAACAAAGCAGGCGAACGCGACGCGCGACATTGACCGCTTTATCCAGGTCCAGGACGAGGAGCTGCAGATGCTGTGGTGGCTCATCGGCGCATGGAGCGTCACCCTCAAGTGCGCTTTCGACGCCGTACCGGCCGGCGCTCAGCCCCTCGTCTTCGCTAGCGAGCTCGCGGATGACACGACCTCTCTGCCCGGCCCGAGGTCAATCAAGCCACTGCTCACCCGCGCGGGGCTCAAGGAGCGCAAGAAGCTCACCATCGCCGCCGCGCTCAGCGCGGCAGGAGCGGAGTGGTTGGCGACCTTGGTTGGCGAGAGCGACCCCTCGCCAGTCACCCAGCCGATCCATTTCGCCATCAAGCGCAGCCTGGAAGCGGGTGGCGGCGACACTTGGGTCCCGAACTGGGCGGCGGTCGTCGGCGTGGATGCGGCTCGCCAATACTCGGCCTTGTCGCTCGGCGCGCTCTTCTATCGCGAGCGGCTGCTGGTGCTCTTCGGGTGAGCGACATGGCCAGCGCCGACGAGATCATCTGCGCCAACCGCGAGTGCCGCGTTGCGCAAACCGGGCGATGCGTGGAAGGATTCGATCTCTCCGCCTGTCCCCATTATGGTCGTGAGCCGGATGTGGTGGACGAGGTCGACGACGAGGCCGAGACTGGTGACGATGCCGGGCTGCGGCTGCCGGGCGCCGATACACTGACGCTCGATGGCGCGTCGCGCATCCTGCGCGCGAGAGAGGCGCGGGTGATCGCGATCATCGGTCCGAAGGGGGCGGGCAAAACCAGCCTGATCGCGAGCGTCTACGACCTCTTCCAGGAGGGCCCGGTCGGCGGCGCGGACTACGCACGCTCCGAAACGCTCCACGCCTTCGAGCTGGCCTGCCACGACGCCCGCGCCGCCTCGCGTCGGAACGCACCCGACATGGAGCGGACCCCCTTGGGCGAGGTGCGCTTCTATCATCTTGATGTGGCCGGCGGCCCGGCGGGCGACGCGCTCGCGCTCTTGCTCGGTGACCGAGCCGGCGAGGAATATCGGTCCGTGGCCGATGACGTGACCGATCTGCCAGCCTTTCCGGAAGTGTCCCGGGCGGACTCGCTCACCGTTTTGATCGACGGCCAGCGGCTCCTTGACGTCGGAGCGCGCCATAATCTTCGAAGCGAGATCCTGTTGATGCTCCAAGCGCTGTTCGACGGCGGCGCGCTGCGCAACGGGCAGCAGCTCGTCCTCGTGCTGACGAAACTCGACGCGGTTCAAGCGTCGGCGCACCGAGAGCGAGCTCAGAACGATTTCACCGCGCTTGAGAACCAAGTGCGGCGGGCGTTCAGCGGCGCTTTCAGCGAGATTCGCGCCTGCACGGTTGCGGCGTCCCCTTCGTCGAACGCATTGGCGCGCGGAACCGGCGTTGCCGACGTGCTCGCCCTCTGGGCGGTCCCGGCCGCAAAACCGCCCACCATCCCGGCGAGAGCGCCGACCCCTGTTCGGGCCTTTGCGCGGCTGCCTGCCGCTCCCGGAGCGGAGGACGCCAATGATTGAGCGGTCCGTCGTCATCATCGGCCTGCCCGAGTCAGGCAAGACCACGTTCCTGGGCGCGCTGTGGCATCTTGTCACCGCGCGCGAGATCGAAACTGCGCTGCGCTTCCACAATCTCCGGTCAGGGAACGTTACCCACCTGAACGCGATCGCCACCCGGTGGCGCGAGGCCCGCGTTCAGGAACGTACCGCGGTCGGCGGCAACAAGCTCGTCAGCATCAACCTGCTCGATCAGAACGGCCTCGCCGTCCGCGTCACCTTTCCGGACATCGCCGGAGAAGCCTATCGCCGCATGTGGGAGGAGCGGACCTGCGACTTGGTGGTGGCCGACGTGCTCCGAGCGGACGGCGTGCTGCTCCTCATACACGCTGACACGATCCGCGCGCCGCGATGGGTGGTCGATGATGTCGAGCTATCACGAAAGCTCAGCCTTCCCGTTCCTCAGGGCGAAGAGACTCCGTGGCATCCGCGCCTGGCGCCGACGCAGGTTCAGATCGTCGCCTTGCTGCAGCTGCTCCGCGAGCCGCCGCTCGACGTCGGCCCGCGGCGCGTTGCCATCATGCTCTCGGCCTGGGATTTGGTTGCCGAGGAGGAACTGAACCCGCAAGCTTTCCTGACCGCGAGGCTGCCTCTCCTCGGCCAATATCTTCGCGGGAAAGCCGACGGCTGGGACTGGCGCATCTACGGCCTCAGCGCGCAAGGGGGCGCGTACGATTCGACTGAGGAGGACGTGTCACCCACGACCGAGGCCGAGGCGCTCCGCAATCTTGACCAGCCCTCGGCCCGCATCCGCCTCGTCCGCGGCGACGCCGAAATCCGTGATCTCACCGAGCCGCTCGCATGGTTGATGGAGTAACCGGCGCAGCGCGCATCAAGCTGCACCACGTCCTTCATGGCTACGCCGAAGGGCATCGCGAGCTCGCCAGCTCGATTCAACTCAAGCCGCGCGACGCCAAGACCATGCTCGTCCTCAGCGACGTGTCGGGGCCCGGCGTGCGCATCGACGAGTCCGGTTACCTCACAGGCTATCCCTTGCCGGACGCGGGGCTCTACGCCTTTGCCCAAACCTGGGCCGCTTCCGAAATGCCGCGCCCGGGCTGTGTCTGGACGCATACGCTCCTGATCGACTTCGCCGATCTGGCGAGGCTCGCCGCACTCACCGACTTGGTTTCCGCCTTTCGGCGTCCGCAACCGAGCGGCCACGCCGAGTACGCCAAGCCACTGCACCTCGATTGCGCGGCCGAGCCGCCCAGCTTTCCTGCGCCCGACGAGCTTCGGGCACGGCGAATCATCGGCGCGCTCTACAGCAAGCCCAAGGCGCGGATCATCGCCTTTCGGGAGGCGGGGTCGGACGTCGATAGTCTGGTGACCGCCATCTGGTCCCAGCAATGGCCGCGGCTGCGGCGCAACTTCCGCTTCTGTACGCTCGCGGCGACCGACCGGTCGACCGACGGTGCAACGTTCGACCTCCAACTTCTCCCGTCAGGCAATCAGGCGGTGCGAACCCGGTTCCCAAAAACGGTTGAAGCCGACGCCGTCGCACTGAGCGGCGAATGGCTGGAGGAAGCCGTCGACGACCTGATGCAGCCGCGCGCGAGCGGGCTGCGCGGCTTCCTCCGTCAGATCGGCGGCGATGTCAGCGGCGGCCGCGCCGCCTTCGCTACCCTGTGCCGACTACACCGGCTGATTGACCGTTTTGGGTCTGAGCCCGGCGCGGTGTTCGACGCCATCACCTTGCTGCAGAATGAGCTAGGCGCGACGCAGGCACGGGCGGCGCGCGCGACTGTCGCCAGCGCCGCAATTGCCGAGGCGGAAGCGCTCGACGACAGCGGTTTGGATTATCTTCTTGCGCATATGGACCTAGTCGAGCCTGCCCGATTGGCCGCCGAGGGCATCAAGCTCGGCCGGGCCGTCCTTCGCCGCCGACCCGATGTATTTGCGTCGTTGATCGGGAAGGACGACCTGCTCGGGGCACTGGCTCTCCGCACTGTCGCCGGAGCAGCGTCGGCAGACCTCACCGCAGCGCTGGCGACGGCGTCCGCGCTCGCCGCTCCTATCCTCAGCGAACGCCCGGAGCTCGCGGCCGAGCCGGCGCTCTGGGCGCGTGAGCTCGGCATTGATGAAGAAGCTTTCAGCGCGCTCCGCAACTCACCCGTCAACCGTTCCGAGATCATCGTTGCCATCTTGGCCGCGGGACGAACAGACTTGGCATATCACGCCGTCGCCGAGGTCGGTCCGCTGGAGGTGCTCCGCGCGCTTGCCCTCTCGGTTCGTTCGAGTCGGCTGCCCTTGGGCTTTGATCGCTGGCTGCACGCAGCGGCGCAGCCGGGCGCCGTGGCGGAGCTGTTCGCCCGCCCCGAGCCATTGCCCCGGCGGATGCTGGCCATGCTCGCCCGATGCGTAGGGCCGGACGACACGCCGAACGACTACGGTGAGGACCCGTGGCTGACGGCGGTGCGGTGGGCGGAAGGAGAAACGTTCGACTTGGAGGAAACGCACCTGCGCGCGTTCTTGCTCGCGCGGAGCCTCGGCTGGCGCACACGCAATCAAGCTGAGCTTGCGCAACTCGGCTTCGAGCCGGTCCATCACGCTGCGGCGCAGGGGACGTTGCCGGACGGGTCATGGCGGTGGCTCGATCAACGGCTTCCCTGGTCCATCTTTTGGTTCGAGTGGGACAGATGCCTGCGCCTTCGCGCGGGAGTCGCGGCCCTGTTCGTGGAGCATGACCTCTCCCCGGTAATCTTTGGAACTCTCGTCGAAGACGGCGGCCTGTTCGGCGCTGTGGCGGAGCAGGTTGCTCGCTCATCGGAAGGTCGCAGCTACCTAAAGCGCGTGCGCAGAGCGTTGAGAGAGTCGTCGAGGCCCTCAGCGGCAGCGCGGAGAACCTTGATCGAGAAGTTGACTAAGTAATTTCGTGTTGGTCGTCCGCGTGCATGGAAGCATCAGTCCGGCAGCAATGCTTAACTAACAAGCTCCAACTGTCCACGCCGCTTAGACCGTCGTCCGCTTCCCCAATCTGTTTGTTCCGAAGCGGACTATCTGCTTCTGGCCGGAGCAAGCCGTAAGGTGCAAACTGAGAAGGCTCATTTTCACGTCTGTTCACAAGGCTGGATCTGACATCCATCTGCCAGCATTCTACAGCCGCTTTCCGTCCAATCGCTGACCACCCATGGAGCCCCCCGGCATGCCGCCTCGCAGCGCGCGTGCTCGAAATGGCACGGCTCCGGCTGCGCCCGGGCCGGACTGCCGCGAGCCGGGTGCTGCTCGACGAAGGCAAGCGCGACCTGCTGCCGGGATCGTTCCACGTCGGCCAATCCGACACGACCCGCCAAGCTACGCGTACAGTGCCTTCAGCGCAGCGTTCATGCGCGTGGTGCTGCGCACGCTGGCGGCGTTGCGTTCGGGGCAGACACGGGTCGTCAAGCGGGAACGGTGAAGAGCCGTAGGATGCGGCGCGAGCCGATACCTGGCAAGGCAGAACGCCTCCATGTCGGAATGGTGGAACCGCCACGGGAACGACGCGGGGGCCCGGAGGAGACGCGAGGAGGAGCAGAACGAAGCGAGGTGCAGGACGGCTGCCGCACCCCGTCCGCCGCCGCAAGGGCAAGGGCCTGCGGTCCGTGCGCCCGGTGCCCGGCGCACGCCCTTGCGGCGGCGGACGGGGTGCGGCGCGCGGAAGGTGTTCAAGAGAAGGAACACCACGATGGGAAAACCCTTCAACACGCGTCACAGCGATGGCCCGAGCTCGGCGAAATGCCCAGCATCTGCGCAGGCCCCGCGCGACCACTATCAGGAGGTGACGGACCGCGTGGTCGCCGCTCTGGAAGCGGGCACCTTGCCGTGGCGCCGGCCGTGGGCGTTCGGACGTCGCGCCGCCGTACCCGGGATGCCCTGCAACGCGATCAGCGGACGCACTTACCGCGGGGTGAACGCCGTGCTGCTCGCGATGACGCAGTTCGCGCACGCGAGCGAAGATCCGCGCTGGCTCACGTATCTGCAGGCAGCGGAACACGGCTGCCAGGTCCGCCGCGGCGAGCGCGGCACGCCGGTTGTGTTCTTCAAGCGCCTGGAGATCGACGGGCGCGACCGCGAAAACGACGCAGAGGGCATGGCACGGCGCGTCCCGATGCTGCGCTCCTTCACCGTTTTCCATGCAAGCCAAGTGGATGGGCTGCCCGAATACCAGGCGCCAACGCCGGAAGCGGCGCCGTGGCGCAAGCCGGACGCGTTGGAGCGCATCGTGGCCGCAAGCGGCGTGCCGGTCAGGTTCGGCGGCGACCGTGCGGCATACTCCCCGGTTCTCGACGTGATCGCCATGCCGCCGCCCGTCGCCTTCCGCACGGCGGAGGGCTTCGGAGCGACGTTGCTGCATGAGCTGGGTCACGCATCGGGCCACGAAAGCCGCCTGGCCCGCGACCTCAGCGGCCGGTTCGGCAGCAGACCTTATTCCTACGAGGAGCTCGTGGCTGAGCTGATCTCGCTCATGGCCGGCTCGGTGGTCGGGCTGTCCTGCGACGTCGAGAACCATGCCAGCTACCTGCAGTCCTGGCTGGACGTGCTGCGCGAGGACCGGCGTGCCATCTTCCGCGCTGCCGCCGCGGCGCAGAAAGCAGTGGATTGGATGCTGGCGCTGCATCCCGACTACGCCAAGCGCATGGGCGAGGCCGGCGAAGGCTGCGAGGCCGACGGTGCCCCGGGGACCTCCGCCGATCCCGCGCAAATCCCTTCGGGATTTCGCTGCCCCGGCGTAGCGGAGGCGGCCTAATGGACGCATACGCACAGGCGCAGGCCGCCATGCAGGCCAGCATCGTCCGGCAGGCGCTCGCGGTCGAGGGTGGGCACCTCTTCCTCGGTCCCAACGGCGCCATCCTCGGCTCCAATGCCGGGGTGGCACCGTGAACGCCTCCTGGAGCATTGGCCGCTTGTGGCTGCGGGCGGGGGAAAGCGGGCCGCTGCGGATCATCGACCGCGAGGACGGCCCCATGGCGCGCACCGTGTGCCTGATCCCCGGCCGCCTCGCGTGGCAGGCGCCGGACGGGAGCGTCGTCGATCTGCTGGACGAGGACGACATCGCCCACGCGCGGCTGATCGCGGCGGCACCCCGGCTCCGTGCCGCCCTTGCCGCCCTGGTCGCGTGGTCCGTACGAACGGGCCATGGCGACGCCTGCCCCTGGCAGGACGCCCGCGCCCTGCTGGACGCGCGCTTCGGGACCCACGCGCCGGAATCTGACCCACGACCGCCGCCGGCCCCGTCCCCGCGGCCGGCGGCATCGCATCCACCCCAGCCCGGAGATCGCGGTCCGGGCAAAGCCCAGCGTCTGGCTTGGCAAGCGCCCGGGCTGACCCAGCCGCGGCCAGACCAACGCCACCAGGGATCGCGGACACGGTGGAAAACGGAAACACCCGGTGGCAAGCCGCTTCGCGCGACCCACGCCCGCCATGCTGGCCGGCGCCGCGGACCTTGCCCCGGAACAGGAGGACGACATGCAAGCAACCTTCGCAATTTCCAGGCAGACCCGTCGCGGCATCCGGGACGACGGGGGCGCCCGCCCAGTCCAGGCCGTCGCGCCTGGCCGTGCAGACCCCGGCCGCCTCGATTGGTTCACGAGTGCCGTGCTGCCTGACGGCGGCCAGCGCGTCAGGATCTGCCGCTGTGCGCGCAGCACGCCGACCGACGCGGTCGAACTCGACCGTGGCACGTCGGCGTTGCTGCTCGCCGCGATGGGCGAACTCGCACGGGCCGACCCCGCCGTGTCGTGGCCCGCCGCACGGCAGGCCGTGCTGCGCGCCTTCTGGCGGCTGCTGAAGGACCATGATCCACCGTAGCGGAGCGGGAACGGCCGCAGACGGCAGAGCCGGGGCGAGCAGGAAGGGGAGGGGCGCCACCAC
>CAXTUQ010000047.1:0-18441 GCA_964247405.1 uncultured Acetobacteraceae bacterium | reverse complement strand
CCATGCCGGAGCATCGCCTACGGCCCCTGGTCGAACAGTTCGCCCAAATGCTGGCGGCACAGCCGGTCTTCCGCGAGATGTTCGGTGCTGTTTGAAAATGAGAGGAGTCCTGAGTTGTGGAACGTGTAACCCGTTGAGGATGCAAGGACCGGATTTCTGTTCCACACCGACCGGTTGCGAAACGCGAGCACTCAAGTCTGTGCGGTCAGCCTGCTGCCAAGAAAGGTGGATTCCTGCCGGCCTGCTCCGGAACCGGGGACGCGATAACCGGACCTTCCGTCTATGGCCTGGTCTGGCCGATTGCAGACAGTCCGGTTCGGAGAAGAAGCTGCGTCAGGTAGACATCAGATTTGGCTCAACCCGAGGCCTAAGCCCCTACGCTCGGCGCCAGAGATCGAGGCGATGGACGAACCAGGCACCGGTATGAGCTGTCGGAGCTGGTGCGTTCGGTCAGTAAAGGAGATCCTTGCCTTCGGTTCACGGCCTCGGCGCTAAGCGTGCATTATGGTCGTGCCAAACACCCACTCCTTGCCGTTCGGGACCGTCAGGCGGTAAATCCACCGCTCCGCCAGTTCCCATCCGGCTCTTGTCGCTAGGCCGTCCAGCTGCTCCGGATGGTACTTGTAGGAGTTCTCAGTGTGGATGGTCTCGCCCGCGGCGAACGCGATGCGGCGGCCACCCAGTACGACCACCTGGTCGGTCCGGCTCGCCAAGTGCATCTCCACGCGCCCCTCGATCGCGTTCCACACCGCCCGGTGCTCGAACATCGCCAGATCGAAATCGGCCCCGCACTCCCGGTTCAGGCGCACCAGGACGTTCTTGTTGAACGCCGCCGTGACACCCTGCGCGTCATCATAGGCCGGCACCAGCAGGGATGCCGCGCGGGTGTGGTCTGCTCCCAGGATCAGGCTCGACCCGGCGCCCAGCAGCATGCGGACCCTGCCCAGGAACGCCGTCGCCTCGTCGGGCGGAAGGTTGCCGATCGTGGAGCCCGGGAAGAACCCCACCACCGGACGCCCATCGGCACCATCCGGCAGGTGCAGCCCGGCGGTGAAGTCACCTGCCAGCGGCTACGTCGGGAGCCCCGGGTAGTCATCCACCAGCGCAGCAACGGCCCAGTCCAGCGCCGCCTGGCTGATGTCAACCGGGACGTAGCAGCCCAGCCCCGGCAGCGCATCCAGCAGCAGCCGGGTCTTGGCGCTTGCACCGCTCCCGAACTCCACCGGCGCGGCACCATCCGGCACGAAGCCTGCCAGCTCGGACGCGATATCCGTGAGCTGCGCCGTTTCCATGCGCGTGACGTGATACTCCGGCAGCTCGCAGATGGCCTCGAACAGCCGCGATCCTTCGGCATCGTAGAAATACTTGCTGGGCAGCGTCTTGCGTGGAACGAACAGCCCCACCAGGGCATCCCGCAGCAGCGCCATACGCTCGGAAGGCTTCTGCAAGGCTATTGCCATGGGGGCTGCTTCCGGCGTTGATGCGGCGGGTCGCTTCCCGCCAGGCCGATCCATTTGGGATGGCAAGGCTGCATTTGAACCACTGGGACCTTGCCGATGCTCGACGACACCACCGACCGTACCCCGTTGCGCGAGCGGCTCCGCCAGGTCCGCAACGAAACGGAGGCGCTCGCCGCCCCGCTTTCGGCCGAGGACCAGACCATTCAGTCGATGCCCGACGCCAGCCCCACCAAATGGCATCGGGCGCACACCACTTGGTTCTTCGAAACGGTCCTGCTCAAGCCGCTGCTGCCCGGCTACGAGCAGTTCCACCCGGATTTCGCCTACATCTTCAACTCGTACTACGTGGCAGCCGGTCCGCGGCACCCGCGCCCCAACCGTGGCCTGCTCAGCCGTCCCGGCGTGACCGATGTGGCGGCTTACCGCGCGCACGTGGACGCGGCGATGCAGCGCTTGCTGAACACCGACCGGGCGGACGTGGCGGCCCTGGTGCGTACCGGCCTGCACCATGAGCAGCAGCACCAGGAGTTGTTGATCACCGACATCAAGCACGCGTTCTTCCAGTCGCCCTTGTTCCCCGCCTACGCACCGGAGCCGCCCGCCCACGCCGCCCTGCCGTCGGCGCCGCCGGGCTGGCTGGACGTGCCGGCCGGGTTGCACCAGGTCGGCGTGGGCGCTGGGACGGCCATGCCGGACTTCCACTTCGACAACGAGGGCCCGACCCACACCACCTTTCTGCCTGGCTGCCGGTTGGCGGATCGCTCCGTCAGCAACGGCGAGTACCGCGCCTTTATCCGGGATGGTGGCTACACCCGCCCAGAGCTGTGGCTGTCGGACGGCTGGGCCGCCTGCCAGCATGGGAACTGGGACGCACCGGGCTACTGGCTGCACCACGGCGGCGAATGGCAGACCTACACCCTGCACGGCTTGCGCCCGGTGCGCGACGACGAGCCTGTGACTCACGTCAGCTTCTACGAGGCTGCCGCTTATGCCGAGTGGGCCGGGCATCGCCTGCCCACGGAGTTCGAGTGGGAGGTGGCCGCCCGCCTGCATCCGTCTACGCCAGCGCCGTCCGGCAACCGCCTGCATCCCGCCCCCCTGCACCCCGGCATTCGGCAGGATGTATGGGAGTGGACGGGCAGCGCCTATCTTCCATACCTCGGATACCGGGCCGAACCTGGCGCGCTGGGCGAATACAATGGCAAGTTCATGGTCAACCAGTTGGTGTTGCGCGGTCGGTCCTGTGCTACGGCAGCGGGGCACGACCGGCCCAGCTACCGCAACTTCTTCCCCGCTGCATCACGCTGGCAGTTTTCGGGCATACGCCTCGCCGCCGACGCGTAGTCTCATCCCAGACGAGATGTCACCGTACTGCCGGAACCCTCATTGATCCTTTGTCCGCTCCGGAAATGCTGAAGGAGCTACCAGAACGGCCGGCTTGAGGCGCGGAGCAAACCGCACTTACGGCCTTGGTGAACGCGCCCACCATCCAACCACTACCCAGCAGCGGCGGCGGCGGCGTGGTCACGCCGACTGGGGCAGTGACGGAGTTGGTCGCGGAGAAGCTGCGGGACAATCCAACACCCCTCAGTCGCGTTGCAGGCATCTGTTCCCGCCAACACCGAGGTTTCCATGTCGCTGCCGCCTTCCCCCGTTTGGTTCATCACCGGCTGTTCGACCGGTTTCGGCCGCGAGCTGGCCCGCCTGGTGCTGGAGCGTGGCGGCAAGGCGGTCGTGACCGCGCGCGACAAGGCCCGCGTCGCCGATCTCACGGCCGGGGCGGACGACCGCGCGCTTGCGCTCGACTTGGACGTGACAGATGCCGGTCAGGTCGCCGCGGCCGTTGCGGCCGCCCACGAGCGGTTCGGCCGCATCGACGTGCTGGTGAACAACGCCGGCTATGGCTACCAGGCGACGATCGAGGAAGGCGACGAGGCGGAGATCCGCGCGCAGTTCGACGCCAACGTGTTCGGCCTGTTCGCGATGACGCGGGCGGTGCTGCCGGGCATGCGCGAGCGGCGGCAGGGGCACGTCATCAGCATCACCTCCGTCGCGGGCTTCGCGGGCTTCGCGGGCTTCCCGGGTTCCGGCTACTACGCAGCCACCAAGCACGCGATGGAAGGCTGGTCGGACTCCCTTGCGGCGGAGGTCGCGCCGCTCGGCATCGCGGTCACCTGCGTGGCGCCGGGTCCGTTCCGGACGGACTGGGCCGGCCGGTCGCTGCGACAGACGCCCAACCGGATCGCCGCCTACGCGGACACGGCCGGCGCCCGGCTGGAGGCAACCGCGGCCGGCAGCGGCTCCCAGGCCGGCAACCCGACCCGCGCGGCGGAAGCGATGATCCACATCACGCAGGTCGACAAGCCGCCCCGTCACCTGGTGCTGGGCGCGGTCGGGCTGGACGCGGTGACCGGCCGGCTGAAGGCATCGCTGGAGGAGATCGAAGCTTGGCGTGAGGTCGGCGCGGCGACGGACTTCCCCGCCCGGTAAGCGGCACGCGCGTTCCTGGAACCGACCACCGTCGCCTGTCCGGACCAACGGCCACCCGCGGTTCCACGGCCCAAGATGCGGCTGCCATGGCCGGGCGGTGCTGCATCCGCCAACCATCCCCCTCTTGGGGCCGGGCGCTCGATGGATCGAGGCGCCCAAACGCGAACCGGCAGCTGCGCCGCTTGCGGGTGGCAGGAGTGGTGGGCAGACTGGGGCATGACGGATGCGCCGCTGCCCCTCGACCAAGGCCTGTTCGGCCGCTTGCGGCGCGACGCCGGGGCGATATGGGAAGGCTATGTCGCGCATGACTTCGTCCGTGCGCTCGGACGGGGCACGCTGCCGCAGGCCGCGTTCCGGCACTTCCTCGTCCAGGATTACCTGTTCCTGATCCACTTCGCCCGCGCGCACGCGCTGGCCGGGTTCAAGGCGACACAGCTCGCCGACATCCGCGCCGCGGCGGCGGCGGTCTCCGCCATAGTCGATGTGGAGATGCCGCTGCACGTCTCGTATTGCGCCGGCTGGGGCTTGAGCGAGGAGCAGATGGTCGCCGTGCCCGAGGCGCTGGAGACGATGGCCTACACGCGCTTCGTGCTGGAGCGCGGCCTCGCCGGCGACCTGCTCGACCTGCAGGTGGCGCTCGCCCCCTGCCTCGTCGGCTACGGCGAGAGCGGCGAGCGGCTGCTGGCCGACCCGGCGACGCGGCGCGACGGCAATCCCTATGGCGAGTGGATCGCCGCCTACACCAGCGAGGACTATCGCGGCGTGGTGCGCGGCTCGATCGCCATGTTGGACCGGTTGGGCGAGACGCACGGCGCGGCGGCGCGCTACCCGCAGCTCCTCGCCACCTTCGTGGCCGCGACGCGGCTGGAGACGGCGTTCTGGGACATGGGCTGGCGGGCCGGGTGATCAGCCTCTCCATTGAGAAGCCCGGCCTACGCGGCGCGGACATCTTGAGGTCCGCCGCGCGCTCCGAAGGCAGCGTCAGGCGGGGGTTCCGTCATGTCTGACCATACTTGACGAAAAGGTCATCCAGCTCGTAGCCGACCCCGTAGCCGAAGTTGCGGCTGCTTCTGCGCACGGCGTCGAGGCGGTTCAGCATAACGTCACGCTGCCGAGCTGGCAGGGTGGACGAACCTTTGAGGGCCTGCTCGAACATTCTTACCAGGGCGTCGAAATACCCGCTGTCTTGCAGGCCATATTCTTTGCTGAAGCCTGCTGCCCGCTCGCAGTAAAACACCGTCAGCTCCGCCAGCCCCTCGGCCTGTCCGACGGCCTTCTTGTAATCCGCAATCGCCTTCTTGGCCGTGGCCACCGACGTCCACTGATTCCGAGCGACGTCAGGCCAAAGCCAGCGGTCGATGCGGGCCTTGTAGGGGACGAGCACATCGCTGCCGAGGCCGAACCGGGCGTGCAGGAAGGCTTGGTTGTTCTTGTCGGCGGCGTAGAGGTCCTGGACGAGGCCAAGCAGGCCGGCGCGGTCGAACTCGGCCAGGTTCGCCTTCATGTCGCTCCATGTCGGCATGGTCTTCTTGGGCTTGGCGGTGATCGTGCTGCTCCCAGTTGAGAAACGAGCGTGAGCTCATACAGGCTGCCGGCTGTTCTGCCCTTTATGGGAATGCACGAGGGTCGTTGTTGTGCGGCTTGGCGCGTTCCCTGGCGTCACACCCGAAATGGCGGTTTCCCGGGAGCAGGCGCTGCGGCTATACACGATGGGAAGCGCAGATGTGGACTTCATGGAGGACCGCGCCGGATCGATCGAGGCGGGCAAGCTGGCTGACTTGGCCGTGCTGTCGGACGATTACATGACGGTGGGGAAGACCGCATCCGCGACTTGCGCAGCGTGCTCACGATGGTCGATGAGCCGGATCGTACACGAGGCTTGATGGCCGCCTTTCCGCAGTTCACCCGATTGCCGCAGCGGTTGCGCGCTACCGGTGTCATGGCCGGCGCTCTGGCAGCGGCGTGGGCGGCCGCGCCGGCCGCGTCGACAGGACGGGACGAGCTGTTCACGAGCACCGGGCTGTTCGGGATCGAGATCGGGCCGGCGGGAACGCTTGCCGACCAGATGGTCGAGCTGCACGGGTTCATGACACCGCCCATGCTGGCCGATGCCGATTATTTCGTCCTGTCGCGCAGCCCGTTGCCGAACTGCCTGTTCTGCGTCCCGGCCGTCAGCTGGCCGGACGACATCGTCGTGGTTCATCTCCGCGCGCCCGGCGTCGATCCAGATCACTCAGGCCGAGCGGTCGCCGCTCGCGGCATCCTGGAGATCGGCGAAAGCGCTGGCCCCGTGCCCGGTCTGCTCAGCCACGCCCGCCTTGTTGGAGCCCTGTGGGTTGAGGACGCCCTGATCACGCCTCTGCATGGGTGAACAACTCTCCACAGGTCTGGGGCGCAGCCGCCCATTAGCGCCCGCATTTCGGTGAGCCGCAGGCAAGCCAAGGACCTACTAAGCAGTCCGCCCAGCCTGAGGAGACTGGCCGAAAGCAGAATGGCGGCTTTGGGATGAAACAATGCAAAACCGGGCCTTTATCGAACGCCGGGTCAGCCGAAGTTGTGCTGCGCACAGGCGTCCAACTGTCAGCGTATACTCGGATGCGCGCACAAAACACACGGCCTTTACGAATTGCGCTTCGGCCGACTCTCGTCAGCTACCCTCACTTTGCAACGTGGATCAGCAGCGCAGCCAGTTCGGCAGGCGCCGAAACCATGGCGTCGTGCCCGGCAGCGACCTCTGCCCAGTTCCAGCCGTGTCGGCCTCGCGCCCATGTCCGGCACGGTTCAAGCCAGGGATACACCGGGTCCGTGCAGGCGACGTAGGTGCAGGGGCGGCCATTGCCGATGGTGGCGTTGGCCAGGTTGAGCGGGCTGGTGAACGTGTGCAGCGGATGCGGCGTCAGGCGGCGGGCGATCCATGCGACGTCGGCCGGGTCCGGGCAGTCGAAGTAGGCGGCCGGCGGCGGCGGGATGCTCAGGCCGTTGCCGCCCTGCGCGATGCGCTTCCAGGCGCCGCTGCGTTCGGGGTCGGCATCGAGCATGGATTGCCCGGCCTCCAGGATGCGGCTGTCGAGATAAACGAGGTGGCGCACTCGCTCCGGCATGCGGTCGGCCACCCCGGTGATGCTGATGCCACCGAAGCTGTGGCCGACCAGGACGGCGTCCTGCAGTTCCTCGGCCTCCATCACGGCACAGATGTCGTCGATGAATGTGTCCAGCGTGATGTCGGCGGTGAGCAGGTGCCGGCGCTCACCCAGGCCCGTCTGCGTCGGTGTGAAGACGGTGTGGCCATCGGCGCGCAGGTGCTGGGCAACGCGGGACCAGCACCAGCCACCGTGGAAGGCGCCGTGGACGAGGACGAACGTGGGCATTGCACTTCTCCCTGCTTCTCCGTCCGCCCCTTGTGGCGCGTTGACCCGGAAAGGCCCGCCCTCCTACCCTGAGTGGAACAAACAGAAAATAGCGGGGGATCGGGGTGGCGGATCGGGGTAGCGCGGCTTGGCATCGGTTGTGGTCCGGCGTGTTGGGCTTGGCCTTGGCTGCGGCGGTGCTGCCGGGGGCGGCTCGGGCGGATGTCCCGGGGCGGAAGATCGTCATCGGCGTGCTGACCGACATGAATGCGGGCAATGCGACAGCAGCCGGGCCGGGGTCAGTGGTCGCCGCTCAGTTGGCAGCGGAGGATGCGGCGAGGATCCTGCCCGGGGTCACGGTTGAGGTGATCTCTGCCGACCACGAGAACAAGGCGGATTTAGCCTCGTCGATCGCTCGCGGCTGGATCGCGAACGCTGGGGTGAACGTGATCGCCGACGTCCCCTTCTCCTCGGCCGGGCTGGCGGTCAGCCAGGCGACGCGCGGGGCGGCGCGGACGCTGTTCATCGCATCGGGGCCGGGCACCAGCGACTTGACGGGACCTGCCTGCTCGCCCAACACGGTGCATTGGACCTACGACACCTACGCGCTGGCCAACTCGGTCGCGCGGGCCCTGCTGGGGCAGGGGCGGCGTTCGTGGTTCTTCATCTCGGCTGACTACGCCTTCGGCGCTTCCCTGCAGCGGGATGCTTCGCAGGTGATTACCGCGGGAGGCGGCACCGTGGTCGGCGACGTGAAGAACCCGGCTTTCGCATCCGACTTCTCATCCTACCTGCTGACGGCCCAAAGCAGCCGCGCGCAGGTGATCGCGTTGGCCAATGCGTCGATCGACCTGGTGAACCTGGTCAAGTAGGCGCACGAATTCGGCCTCGACAAGGGTGGGCGGCAGCGGTTGACGGCGTTGCTGATGATGATCACGGACGTGCAGTCGATCGGGCTTGAGACGGCGCAGGGGCTGTATCTGGCATCACCGTTCTACTGGGACTTCGATGACCGCACCCGGGCCTTCTCGGCACGCTTCTCCGCCCGGATGCGGGGCGCGAAGCCGACGATGCTGCAGGCGGGTGTGTATTCAGGTGTGGTCCACTACCTGAAAGCGGTGAAGCAGGCGGACAGCACCGCGGCCCCGACGGTTATGGCGGCGATGCAAGCGCTGCCGGCCGATGATGACGCATTCGGCAAGGGCAGCGTCCGCCGGGATGGGCGAGCGATCCACGACTTCCATCTGTTCCAGGTCAAGTCGCCGGCGGAGTCGAAGCAGCCCTGGGACGACTACAAGCTGATCTCGACCGTTCCCGGCGACCAGGCATTCCGACCCTTGGCCGAGGGGGGATGTCCGCTGGCGAAGTAGCACGCATGGGCAACGCCAACGTTCAATCGACTCAAATCGGCCATGGAAGGACCCAGCCTGGACCCGCGATCCGCCATCAAGGTCCAGCGTCGAACCACCCGGCTGGCCGTCCCGCGCGGCACAGGTTTTCCTTGCCGGGTGGACGAAGCGGTGTGGCAGGACGACACTGCAGCCGAACAGTCCGGCGACCTTCATGCAGTTCGACTTCGCGGAGATCTCAGCCAAGGACCGCTACAAGCTGATGGTCTCCACCATCCTGCCCCGCCCTGTCGCGTGGGTCGTGACGCAATCGGCGGCCGGGCTGGTCAACGCCGCCCCTTACTCCTTCTTCAACGGCGTGGGCGGCGATCCGCCCCTGATCAGCACCGAGGGACGCGGCAACGGGTCACGCAAGGACACGTCGGCCAACATCCGCGAATCAGGCCAGTTCGTCGTCAACCTCGTCAGCGATGCGATCGCGCACGACATGGTGGTCACTGCGATCGACTTCGCCCCGGACGTCAGCGAAGTGGCCGAGGCCCGGCTGACGACGGCGCCGTCCGTGCTGGTCAAGCCGCCGCGCATCGCTGAAACGCCCTATCGGCTCCTGCTCGTGCGGCTATTCAGGTCCCGCTCGCCCCGACCTGGGCCGCACTGGCGGAAACCGTCGTAGCGCAGTTCATGGGGGTGATCCGATCCGCATCATCCCCGGACGCCCCTCTGGTCCGCAATTCGTCGTTGTCCAACCCAGGCGAGGTAGCCCTGACCCAGCAGAAGCAAGGCGGCGAGGGCCAGGAAAGCGGCGCTGATCGGGCTATCCACAAAAACGGCAAGGTCGCCACGGGACAAGGTGAGCGCCCGGCGGAAATTCTCCTCCAAGCGCGGTCCGAGCACGAAGCCGAGCAGGATCGGCGCCGGATGGAAGCCCAGGTGCAACAGCCCATAGCCGACGACGCCGATCGCCAAGGTCTGGATGACGCCGAACATCTCGTTGTTGGTGCTGTAGACACCCACGCAGATGAAGAACAGCGCCATGGGGAACAGGAAGCGGAACGGGATCCGCAGCAGCTTCACCCAGATCCCAATCATCGGCACGTTCAGGATTACCAGCATGACGTTGCCGACCCAGAAGGAGGCGATCAGGCCCCAGAAGATGTCCGGGTGCTCGGTCATCAGTTGCGGCCCCGGCTGGATGCCCTGGATGATCAACGCGCCCAGGATCAGCGCCATCACCGCGTCGCCTGGGATGCCGAGGCTCATGGTGGGGATGAAGTCGCCCTGCACCGCAGAGTGGGTGGACGCCTCGGGGCTGGCTACCCCGGCGATCGCGCCGCGGCCGAAGCGGCTGGGGCTGCGGCTGATGCGCTTCTCCGCCGCGTAGGCAACGAAGGAGGCGATGGTGGGGCCGGTGCCCGGGATCAGCGAGCACAGGCTGCCGACCAGCGTGCCGCGCAGGATGGGGAAGGCCGCTTCCTTCAAGTCCGCCCGGCTAGGCCGCAGGTCGCGGATGCGGATCGTCATGCCGGTCGTGTCCGCGACGGTGATGGTGTTCACGCTCTTGAGGAACTCGGCGATGCCGAAAAAGCCCAGCGCGAGCGCCACCAGGTCGATGCCGTTGTAGAGGGACAGGGAGCCGAAGGTGAACCGTGCCGTGCCGGTGTCCACGTCCGTGCCCACGGTGCTCAGCAGCAAGCCCAGCAGCGTCATGGCGATGCCCTTGAGCGCAGATCCCCGGGCCAGGGTGGCGCCGGCAAGCAAACCGAGCAGCATCAGGGTGCAGATCTCCGCCGGGCCGAAGCGGAACGCGACGGAGACGAGGAGAGGAAGGGCGCGAAGAAGATCATCTGCACGATGCCGAAGGCGGCGCCGAAGAACGCGGCCAGCATGGTGATGCCCAGCGCCACGCCGCCCCGCCCGGCCCGCGTCATGGGATAGCCGTCCAGGCAGGTGACCGCATGGGACGCGTGGCAGGGCAGGTTCAGCAGGATGGAGCAGATGGCCCCGCCGTACTGGGCGCCATAATAGATCCCGGCCAGTATCAGGATGGCAGCGACGGGTGGCATGCCGAAGGTCAGTGGCAGCAGGATCGAGATCGTCGCCATGATCCCCATGCCCGGCAGCACGCCAATCACATTGCCGATCAAGACGCCGACGAAGCTCCAGAGCAGGTTGTGCGGCTGCAGGGCCACCGAGAAGCGGTGCAGCCGGGTCGGCGCCCAGGAGAAGACAATGGCTGCGACCGCCGTGGCAGCCAGCGCCAAGATGAGCGATCCCCGCAACGTGGCGCCGCGGTCGCCGAAGGCGGCGGTGAACACGCAGGCGAAGCTGGCGGGACCCAAACCGAATTCCTCGCCCACCAGGATGAAGGCCAGCACGCCACCCAGGATGCAGGACCACCCCCGCCAGTCGGCGCCGCCGTAGCCGTGGGCGTCGTGCTCCTCCACCGCTCCGGCGACGGCGATCAGGATGCCGACTAAGCAGCCTTTGCTGACTTGAGCCACGGATGATAGGAAGGCGGGAACGCTGGATGGTTGAGGGTTGCTGGCATGTCGGGTCGGTCCTCGTTGGTGGCGAGTGCGGAGCAGCAGGCGGCGTTGCGGGAGTTGGCTGGATCGGCGGTGCGCGGCGAGGCGGACCGGGCGCGCTCAATCTTGCTGACGCTGGACGGCTGGACGGCAGGCCAGATCGGCCAGGCGTTCAGCGCGACGGAGGACACGGTGCGCCGTTGGCGGATGTGGTTTGCCCAGGGCGGGGTGGATGCGCTGCGTTCAACACTCGCGCCCGGCCCTGCGGCCGGGCGGGGCGAGAGGGCGCTGGCCTGCGCGCGGGAGCTGTTGGCTGTCCCGGTGCAGGACCGGCCGAATTGGACGTTGCCGCGGCTGCGCGCCGAAATCGAGGCGCGCACGGGCGTGCGCGTGTCGCAGGGGCACCTGAGCGTGCTGCTGCGCGAAAAGGGCCCAGTCACCTCATAGACCCAAAAACGGCCATCCTCATTCTGTTGCGCAAACCTTCGTTTGAGCGACATAAATGGTCCTGATTACGAACAAGGGCTTACGTGTTGCACTATGCTGTTGCCCTTGAAGGCGCCATTGCAACCGAGTTTTGCGACATGTTTTTTATTCGTTCTGCGAGTTGGCCGTTTTCCGACCTATGAGACGACTGAGTCAGGTTGACATAGCTCCTGAGATTTGTATTCTGAACTCTGAATTCAGTAGGCGGAAGGGCGCGATGCTGCTCACCCCTCAACCCAGCCTGGTCGAACAGGCCTATGAGGCCCTGCTCGGCGAGATTGCCGACGGCACGCTCGCCCCTAACAGTCACCTCGTCCAGGAACTCCTCGCTGAGCGCTATGGCGTGTCCCGCCAGCCGATCCAGCAGGCGCTGCTTCTGCTCAAGGCTGACGGCTTGGTGCATGATGCCGGCCGGCGTGGGCTCGTCGTGGCGCCGCTCGACATGCAGATGATGCGAGATCGCTATGAGGTGCGCGCCGTGCTCGATGGGCTCGCAGCACCTCTCGCCGCAAGGCGATGCGCCGCCTCGCCGGAGGTGGCGGCGCAAACCCGGCGCGAAGGCGAGCGCATCCTCACCGCCGGCCAGCCCGCCGTTTCCAGCGGCGTGATCAAGGCCATGGTCGCCCATGACGTCGCCTTCCACGCCTTCATCTACAGTGCTTCGGGCAACCCGATGATCGGGCCGACGGCCGAAGCCCACTGGCGTTTCCTGCGGCGCGCGATGGGGGACGTGCTGCGGCGGTCGGCGCCACCCCCCTCGATTTGGAAGCAGCACCGCGACATCCTGGACGCGATCGTTGCCGGAGACGCCGAAGCGGCCGAAGCCCGCACCCTGGACCACGTCCGCAGCGCCGCCGCACGGTTGGCCGCCACCGCCGAGTTTGGCAAAGCGGAGCACCCGGAGGAGCAGGCACACCCCACCACCGCGCGGCGCATCCGCCCCACGCCGAGCCGCACGGGACCGAGGAGGCGGGGCGCGCAAGGGATCTGACAACCGCAACTGGCGCGCGGCTTCATAGACGCCGGATAGCTTTCTGGGAGGAAGCAATATGTCACAAGCAAGCGGCTTGACCTTGGGTCCTGCGTCGCTGCCATCGGCCGAGGACCGGACCTACCGGAAGGTGACGCTGCGGCTGCTGCCGTTCCTGTTTCTTTGCTATCTCGCCGCCTATCTCGACCGGGTCAACGTGGCCTTCGCCAAGCTGCAGATGCTTGATGAGCTGAAGTTCAGCGAACAGGTCTATGCATTCGGCGCCAGCGTCTTTTTCATCGGCTATGTCCTGGTCGAAGTGCCGAGCAACGTGATTCTGCACAGGGTTGGGGCCCGGCTGTGGATCGCGCGCATCATGATCAGCTGGGCGCTGCTCTCCGGTGCGATGGCCTTCGTTCAGACGCCGCTCACCTTCTACATCATGCGCTTCCTGCTCGGGGTCGCCGAGGCCGGGTTCATCCCCGGCGTGCTGCTCTACCTGACCTACTGGTACCCGGCCCGGCGGCGCGGCCGCATCACCGCGATCTTCCTCACCGCCATCCCGATGGCCGGCGTCTTCGGCGGGCCGATGTCGGGCTGGGTCCTGAACGCCGCCGGCGGCGCCTACGGGTTCAGCGGCTGGCAGTGGCTGTTCCTGATCGAAGCGGTTCCCTCGCTGATCCTCGGCGTGGCCACGCTGCTCTACCTCGACAACCGCGTCGCCTCGGCCGCATGGCTGGACGAGGACGAGAAGCGCATCGTCGCCGGGGCGGTCGCACGCGAGGAGGCGGAGAAAGAGGACCTGTCGCAGCTCTCGGCCGCGTTCCGGACGCCGCGGGTCTGGCTGCTCGGGCTGATTTACTTCGGCATCGTGTGCGGCATCTATCTCAACAGCTTCTGGGTGCCGACCATCATCAAGCAGACCGGCGTGTCCGACCCGTTCAGGATCGGCGTGCTGACCGCCGTGCCTTACCTGGCGGCCGTGGTCGCGATGATCGCCGTCAACAGCAACGCCGACCGCATGGCTGAACGGCGCTGGCACACGCTGATCCCATGCCTGGTCACTGCGGCCGGCTTCGCCCTCACGGCATGGGCCGGCGGCAACACCGTGCTGGCCATGGTTGGGCTCGTGCTGGCCGTGGCCGGGTCGTCCAGCGCGCAGGCCGCATTCTGGAGCCTGCCGGCCGCATTCCTCGGAGGCACGGCCGCCGCCGCCGGGATCGCGCTGGTCAACTCCCTCGGCAACCTGGCCGGGTTCACCACCAACAACATCGTCGGCTGGCTGGCCGCCGTCACGCACAGCAACTCGGCCAGCCTCTACCTTTTTGCGGCGGTGCTGGCGGCGAGCGGGGCGCTCGTGCTCGCGATCCCGGCCCGCCTGGTGAACAAGTAGGGAGGAGCACGCGGATGACGGAGCTGCTGACGCTGGGCCAGATGCTCTCGGTCCACGCCCGCCTGTCCCCCAACAAGACCGGGGCACGCGACCTGGAGCGCGCGATGACGTTCCGAGAATGGAACATTCGCGCCTGCCGCCTGGCCAATGCCCTCTTGGGCCTCGGCCTAGCCAAGAACGACCGCGTCGCGATCCTCGCCTACAACCGCGTGGAGTGGGCGGAAATCTTCGCAGCCACCGCCAAGGCGGGCCTGATTGCGGTTCCGATCAACTTCCGCCTCGTCGGCCGCGAAATCTCCTATCTCGTCGAGGACGCGGGCGCGGCCGCGATCATCGTCGAGGACGGGCTTCTTGGCGGTCTGGAGGAGGTCCGGGCGGACCTGTCGGTTCCGGCCGGCAACCTGATCCGCATCGGCGGCCATGGCCCGGCCGCCGCGGCCTGCCCCGCCGGCTACCGCGACTACGAGGAGCTGATCGCCATGGCCGCCGACCGCGAGCCGGCCCAGCCGGTGCTGGCGTCCGATCCATGGACCTTGATGTACACCTCCGGCACGACCGGGCGGCCCAAGGGGGTGCTCCGCAGCCACAAAGCCGCCATCCACCTTTCCCTTGTGACCGAGATCGAGTTGGGGCTGCACCGCGAGGACAGCGCCCTCCTGGTCATGCCCATGTGCCACGCGAACTCGCTCAACTTCTTCGGCGCCTTCGCCTATTGCGGCGGCGAGACGTTCATCTACTCGCGCCGGAGCTTCGACCCGGAGCATTGCATCCGAACCCTCGCCGAGGGCGGATCAACTTTCACCTCGCTTGTGCCGACGCACTACATCATGATGCTCGGCCTGTCGGCCGCGGCCTGGGCGAGATACGATCTCGGCCGGGTCACCAAGCTCATGATCTCCTCCGCGCCGGCGCGGCAGGACACCAAGCGGGCGGTCATGGAGCTGTTCCGCAACTCCGGCCTGTTCGAGCTTTACGGATCAAGCGAGGCCGGCTGGGTCACGATGCTGCGCCCCCACGAGCAGTTCACAAAGCTCGGCTCGGTCGGCCGGGAATGCGTGGGCGCGGCGCCGATCCGATTGCTGGACGCGGACGGCGCCGAGGTTCCGGACGGCGACGCCGGCGAGCTTTATTCCAGCAACGCCCATACCTTCGACCGCTACTGGAACTTGCCGGACAAGACGAACGAAGCGTTCCGGGGCGAGTACTGCACCGTCGGCGACATGGCCCGGCGCGACGCGGACGGCTACATCCACCTGGTTGACCGCAAAAGCAACATGATCATCTCGGGCGGCGAGAACGTTTACCCGTCCGAAGTCGAGGCTGTGCTCGGCGCCCACCCCGCGGTCCAGGACGTGGCGGTGATCGGCCTGCCGGACGAGAAGTGGGGCGAGCGCGTGCACGCCGTCATCATTCCGCACGACGGCGCCGCGCTGGGCGAGGGCGAGTTGCTCGCGTGGTCGCGGCAGCGGATCGCCGGCTACAAACGCCCGCGGTCGTTCTCGTTCCTTCGCCAGGAGGAGGTGCCGCGCACGGCCACCGGCAAGATCCTGCACCGACTGCTCAAGGCACAGCTCTCCGGCGGCGGGCGGACCGGCGGCTGAACGAAGCGGAACCTGGGAGCGATACGATGAAGATAGGTCCTGACAGCGTCGCCGGGCTGGTCGCCCGCCTGCTCAAGCGGCGGGGCACGAAGCGCGTCTTCGCGCTCTGCGGCGGCCACATCATGCCGATCTGGATGCGGCTCGACGCAGAGGGCATCCAGATCATCGACGTGCGCGACGAGCGCGCTGCGGTGCACATGGCCCAGGCCCATGCGGAGTTGACGGGCGAACTGGGCGTTGCCCTCGTGACGGCAGGGCCGGGTGTGACCAATGCCATGACCGGCATCGCCAACGCCCATATTTCGCGCGCGCCGGTGCTCGTCATCTCTGGAACGAACCCGAGTGCGCAGGAGAACCGCGGCGGCCTTCAGGACCTCGACCATACCGTCCTGGTCCGCTCGATCACGCGCTACGCCCGCACGGTGCGCGACCCTGGGCTGGCATTGGCTGAACTGGACGAAGCGATCGCCCGTGCGTTCGGCGAGGCGGGCGAGCCAGGCCCGGCCTACATCGACTTCCCGGCCGATGTGCTGCGCCGCCTGGTGCCAAAACCCATGCAGCTCGAAGAGCACCTGCAGCCCAAGCCGCGGCCCGTGCTGATGCCTGACCCGGCGCGGGTGGCGCAGGCAGTCGAGGAGCTTTGGGGCGCCAAGCGCGTGGTCGTCATCTCCGGACGCGGCGCCCGCCGGGCGGGGGCTCAGATGACCGCGCTGCTGGACCGGCTTGGCGCGGTCTACCTTGACACCGGCGAGAGCCGCGGCCTGGTGCCGGACGCGCACGCCTCCGTTGTCGGCGCAATGCGTGGCACGGTGATGAGTGACGCGGATGTCGTGCTGACCGTGGGGCGCCGGCTGGATTTCCAGCTCGCCTATGGCTCGCCTGCGATCTTCGGCCAAGCGCGCTTTGTCCGCATCGGGGAGGTGCCGGGCGAACTGCGCGACAACCGGCGCGGCGTGGTCGAGATCCTGGCCTCACCGGCGGAGGCGTTGCGCGCGCTGGTCGAGGCCGCCGGCAACCGGACCTCGTCCGTCGATCGGGGATGGGCGGAGGGGCTGCGCCGGTCGCATGAGGAACGCGCACGCAAGCTTAAGCAAGCGATGCAGACGGCGCCCTCGGGCAGCGACGGGCGGATGCACCCGAACCGCTTGCTCGCTGCCCTGCAGGAGGCAATCGGCCCGGACGCGGTCGTCATCACCGATGGCGGCGACTTCCTCAGTTTCGCCCGGATCGGCCTGTCCGCACCGGACATGCTCGACCCCGGACCGTTTGGGTGCATCGGCATCGGCGTGCCCTACGGCATCGCCGCGAGCCTCGCCGTCCCGGACCGGCCCGTGGTGGTGGCGACCGGGGACGGCGCGTTCGGCTTCAACGCGATCGAGGTCGATACGGCCGTGCGCCACAAGGCGCCCGTGCTGATCGTCATCGCCAACAACGGCGCCTGGCAGATCGAGGTGCACGACCAGACGGTGACCTACGGCAAGGTCGTGGGCACAAGGTTGCAATTCAGTGACCACGCGGCGATGGCACGGTCGTTCGGCATGCATGCCGAGCGGGTAGAGACCGAGGCGCAGCTCGGTCCCGCACTCGAACGCGCGCTCGCCAATCGCCCGGCGCTGCTCGACGTCGTCGTGACGCCAGAGGCGGTGTCGTCGGACGCCAAGACCGGGCTGGCTTGGGTGCCCGACCTGCAACCGCTTGCTGCCTGGGACGACGCAGAGCGCGAGTGGCGTGGCACATAGAGCGTCCTCAGGCTGACCAGGGTTCGGTGCCTTGGAAACCGCGAAACGGACGATGGCGGGCTACGAGGCGATGGCGATGATCAGGAAAGGGCAGGTTCACAACGTCGGCGGTCGCGATATGCAGGCGCAGGCTGCCTTCGTTGCCGGGCTCTTCAAGGCGGCTGCCTGGAACCACCGCCGCTCGGCCCCTCATGTGTCGACGCCCGGAGATTGCAACAGAACCTTGCCGGACACGCATTTGCCGCAACGCCGGCCTGATCCCACACTGCCGAGAGTTCGTAGAACGCTGATGTTTCTGCTGCTCAGTGGTGTGGGTTCCAGCCTGCGCAGGCTCTCCGGAGGCGGGCCTGGGGTCGGCTACGCCACCGCGCTTGGCACACCATTCACCTCCGGCAACACGCTCGCGAGTTCCCCAGTCCCGACGGTGTTGCTCAAGCGGCCGTTTCCTCCGCCATCGCTCGTTCCAGGTTGCTCCGCAGCGCCCGGATTTCGCGTGTCAGCCGCAGGAGGTCGGCGACGGGCAACCCGGCACTCTCAACGATGCAGCGCGTCACATCGGCCGCTTCGAGCTGCATCGCGCGACCTTTCTCGGTCAGCGCCACGATCACCCGCCGCTCATCCGTCCTCGACCGGCTTCGGGCCAACAGCCCCAACCCTTCCAGCCGCTTCAGCAGCGGCGTAAGCGTGCTCGTGTCCAGCGCCAGTTGCTCGCCCAGCCGCCCCACCGTCACCCCGTACTCTACCCACAACGCCCCCATTGCGAGGTGTTGCGGATACGTCCGGCCCAGACGCAGCAGCGGGCGGCGGTAAGCTCGGTTGAACGCAAAGCCGGTCGAATGCACGGCAAAGCAGAGCATCTTGTCCAAATCGGGCGCAGGCGAGGAGGAAATGCCAGAATTCCGCATCGCGCCGGACATATATCGCACGCGATCAGATCGCAAGCGTTGACATCGCCCTGGTCGGGGCTTAGTGCGGCACACGATAATATCGTGAGCGACATATTAGGCTTTGAAAGGACCCCATTATGGCCCAGTCACCTCATAGGTCGGAAAACGGCCAACCCGCAGAACGAATGACAAAC
>CAXTUQ010000046.1:14222-18696 GCA_964247405.1 uncultured Acetobacteraceae bacterium | reverse complement strand
GTCTGGGAGAAAGGGACGGGGCGGGGCAAGGGGACGCGCGCGAAGCCGCCGGTGCTCAACGCAGCGGTTTCGGAGGTTTTGAAGCGGCGCGGCGCCTACGTCGTCTTCTGCCGCGCCCCGATGGTGACATCCACGATTAATGCCAGAAAAGCGGCTATTGCGGCGGCCATCCAGGAGGCCGGCGGCAATCCCAGCGCAGCCGCGGCGATCGAATTCTACGATGGCAACAAGATCGCGGCCTGGGCCAACCACCATCACAACGTGGCGGCCTGGGTCCACCATGTCACCCGCGGCCTGACGCTCGATGGCGTCCAGTCGATGGAGAGTTGGGGCCAGGAACCGTCATTCTCGGTCGGATGGGTGTCCAGCGACGTGGCACGCTACGTGGTATCCACGGGCTCGGGACAGGGAGCGCCGGGCACTCCAGAAGGTGCGGTGCTGTCCTTCAAGGATGCCGGAAAAAGAGTCCGGGAACACCTCGCCGAACCGAGGCGGATCGTGCGCATCATGGGGGCCTCGGGCCTCGGCAAAAGCCGGTCCGCCTACGAGATCTTTCGGACATGCGGCAACCTCGCCGACGAGTTGGGCACGAACTCCGTCCTGTTCGCCGATTGCAGCCTGATCGGCGAGCGGATCGGGTCGATCCTGCTCCACTTGGCTGAGGCTGGAACCGCTGCGACCATCGTCGTCGACGAATGTCCGGAGCGGATGCACGAGGACCTGGCCAAGGTCGTTCGGCGGCAGAACAGCAAGCTGCGCCTGGTCACGATCGACTTCGACGCCCGGCCTTTCCAGAACCCGGATACGATGAACGTCGTTGTTCAAAAGTCTCCAGCCGACTTGGTTGAGGCGATCGCGCGGAATGCAGCCCCCGACCTTCCGGCCGGCGAACTGGACCTGATCAAGCGGACCGCCGACGGCTTTCCCAAAATGGCGGTCCTCGCTGCGCGCGCACGCGTGGAGGGCGGCGATGCCCTGCTCGTGCTCGAAGACGTCATTGACCGGATGCTGTGGGGTCGGGCCACGCCGGATGAAGTGGCTCTGCGCGCGATCCGGGCTGCGAGCCTGTTCAGCGTGTTCGGCTGGACGGAGCAGGTGGCCGACGATCTTCGCTTCATCGCCGAGCGTGTGGCGCGGATGCCGGTGGACGATGTGTATGCAGCCCTGAAACGCTTTGAGAAGCGCGGAGTCGTCCTGTTCCGAGGTCGGTATGCAGCCGTGCAGCCCTTGCCCTTGGCGGTGCACCTTGCCGCCCGTCAGTTGGCGGAGATGCGGCCGGAGACTGTGGAAGCAATCCCCGCCGACGCACCTGCGGATCTCGTCCAAGAGTTCTTCAAACGCCTGCGAAACCTGGATTTTAGCCCGGAAGCCAAGCGGTTCGCGGAACGCCAGCTCGCACAGGGAGGGGCGCTCTCGACCTTTGAGGCTTTGAGTTCCGACCGTAGCGCTCGGCTCTTCGGCAGCCTCGTCCACGTCACGCCCAACTGGGCCATGACCGGCATGGACCGTGCTCTCGGGGGCCTTACAGACCCGGAGCTGAAGCAGATGGGGCCTGGCCGGCGCCACCTCGTTTGGGCGCTCGAAAAGCTGGCGTTCCGTTTGGAAACGTTCGATCCCGCCGCTCGCCTGCTGCTCCGCCTGGCGGTGGCAGAGACGGACCATCGCGTCGGCAACAACGCGGCCGGCGTGTTCAAGCGTCTCTTCAACCTCTGCCTGAGCGGCACTCAAGCACCGCCGGATCAACGCCTCGCCGTGTTGGATTTCGGCTTGGCGTCAAAGGATGGGCGGGCGGTCGCGATCTGTCTGGACGCGGCCGCCGAGATGCTCAAGCCGTCGCACTTCTCCCGTTCGGGCGGTATCGAGCAACTCGGCAGCCGGCCGCCGTTGGAGGATTGGCGGCCGGGGACTTATCGGGAGATTTTCGATTTCCACCGCGCAGGACTGTCGCGCCTGCAGCGTTTCGCGCTAGATGACAGCGCGCTGGGGGAAGCGGCCCGTAAGCACGTCGCCTCCGCCATCAACGGCCTGATCTGTCCCGCTTTGTTCGAAGACGTCAAGCAGGTGGTCCAGGCCGTGTCCACCAGGTTTGGACCTTGGCACGATGCCGTCCAGGCGATCGGGGCATGGCTCCATTTCGACCGGGCGAAGGCGGAGCTGTCGTTCCGGGGCAGAGTACGAGATTTCTACGACTCTCTCCTCCCCACCGAGGAGGTGGAGAGGGTGCTTTTCTACAGCCGCTTCTCGTCCAATGGGCTGTACAATCCCGATCTCGTTTTTGATAGGGACGATCCCGCGCAGCACGATTTCCGGTATGCGGACCGCGCGCTGACCGCAGCGGTTGATGATCTTTTGGCCCAACCCGGCGGTATCGCTCGGGTGCTGCCGCGCGTCGTCACCGGCCACCTCCGTAACGCCTCCGCGCTTGGCTGGAAGCTGGCCCGGGAGAGCGCGGCGCCAATGCGGGATTTCACGGAGGCGGTGCAGATGGCCGAGGCGTCCGGGGAGAACCCAAACCTGCTCTTCTTCCGCGGCTATCTGAGCGGCTTGCGTTCACGCGACGGCTCACTCGCCCGGTCTTGCTTGGTCGTTGCCCTGAAATCGATCTCCCTTGCACGACACCTTGTGGCATTCCTGGACTCTGTGAAGCTGATCCCGGAGGACCTCATCAAGGTGGCGGATGCGCTCCGCTCGGGTATGGTCAACTCCGAACAGTGTCGGTCACTTGCGTATGGGCAATCCCTCGACCACCTCGCCCCGGGTGCACTCCGTCCTCTGATTGCTGCCCTAGTTGACGGCGGCGCGACTGGGATTTGGAGCGCATTCGAGATCGTCCACATGTATCGTTACCAAGCCCAGCCAATGGACCATGCGACGGCGCAGATCGTGCTGGAGCTGATCTCGTCTCCTTCGCTTGCATCCTCTAAGCCGACCTCTGCCCAGGATTCCCACGCTTTGGGCGAATTGATGGAGGTGATCGTATCCGCCGGTCTCTGGACTGAAGCCGAGGCCCGCGTCGCTGTTGAGCGGCTGTTCGAGGTGATTAGCCGCGAGGACGCTGGCTTCTATTCGCACATTACCGCTTCAATCGGTGGCGCTCTCGCCACCCTGACCGCAGCTTGGCCGCAAGTGGCGCTCGACGAGGTAGCCCGCCGGCTTGAGAACGAGGGAGATCGGGCACTATCTCGCCTCGCCTTCCTCATGGATGTCGCATCGTGGAAGAAGGCCGGCAACTTTCTTATGCGTTTGGAACCTGATCGGCTTTTCTCATGGATCCAGGCGTCGTCGACAGCACGGGGCGCGTTCGTGGCCACTTTCCTTCCTCTGTTTGCCAATGACCAGGATGCCTCGGATGGAAGGAGTCGCGGAGCTACGGCCTGTGAGTGGCACCCCTTGATGGCCCGGCTGGCCGACGAATTCGGCTCCGAACAGGAGGTGCTCGACGCAATCAGACGCAGACTCCGGCCCCGGGTTACGGTCGGGCCACGCGCCCCTTACCAGGAGGTTTACCTCGCTCCCTTGAAGGCTTGGTTCAACCACCGCAGGCCCGAGGTGCGCTTGTGGGCATGCAAAGTGTACCAGCTGTGCGAGCGGGAGATCGAGCGGCTCCAGAATTTGGACCAAGAGCACGATCTCGGGGTTTGGTGACCACCGCCGCTTCCCGAGCGGCCCACATGCTGAGTGCCAAGGCAAAAAGCAGTTTCAGAAGAGTGACGCTGCCGTCAGGTTGCATCCTGGCGCCGCAAAAAATTTCCGGTTGTCGAAGGATTTCTAACAAGGCGCAGCCGAACCCGCGCCGTCCAGGCATTTAGCCTTACAACCATCCAGTGTATGGTGCACAGATGATGCGAGAGCCATGCGCACGACAGCGAACCGATGTCATGCTGGCCTACGTGGGCTGGATGGCGCAGGGCAGGTTTGGCGTGAACTTGCTTGTCGGCCCTAACGCTGTCGTGCAGGAGCTGCAGCAAGCCCCGCGATGACCGACGACAGCACCGGCAATTTCGCGTTCCTACGTACGCACGATGCCCGCCTGGCCGGAATCGGGGCGCAGGCGGAGCGCTACTTCGCCGACGACCCCCCGGGCACACTCGTCAAGTTACGCCTGTTGGCCGAGTTGCTGGCGCAGGAGATTGCTGCGCGCCTCGGCCTGCCGCTTGACCCGGCGGCGGGCCAGTCCGACCTGCTCGGTCGCTTGCGCCGCTCCGATGCGTGCCCCCTCCGGACCTTGGAACTGTTCCACTTCGTGCGCGATGTCGGCAACCGGGCCGTGCACGAGAACAAGGGCGACCACGGCACGGCATTGACGGCGCTCAAGGCCACGCGCGAGCTTGTTGTCTGGTTCCACCGCAGCTTCGGCGGCGCCCGCGACTTCAAGCCCGGCCCGTTCCGCCCGCCGCAGCCGCCGCTCGATCCGACTGCCGCCCTTGCCGCCGAGATCGCACGCCTGCGCGCCGAGCGCGACGCGGCGCTGTCC
>CAXTUQ010000046.1:0-14212 GCA_964247405.1 uncultured Acetobacteraceae bacterium | reverse complement strand
GCCGAGGACCGCGCCGTCGCCGTCGAGCAAGAACGCGCCGAGTGGGAAGCGCTGGCCGGCGCGATCGAGGCCGACCGCGCCGCGATGCAGACTCGGCTCGACGCTCTGCTGGCCGAGGCGTCGGCCGCGCCTCCCGCCGAGCGGGCCGCCCTGGCCCAGGCCGCGCAGGCGGCGGCCAATGAGATTAATCTCGACGAGGCGGCAACGCGCGACCTCATCGATGCCCAGCTCCGCGCCCGCGGTTGGGAGGCGGACAGCGCCGTCCTGCGCTTCAGCCGGGGCGCGCGGCCCGAGCGCGGGCGCGACTTGGCCATTGCGGAATGGCCGACCGAGACGGGACCGGCCGACTACGCCCTGTTCGCCGGCACGGTGCTGGCGGGCGTGGTCGAGGCCAAGCGGGCCAACACGGATGTGGCGGGCAAGCTGCCTCAGGCCGAGCGCTACGCCCGCGGTTTCACCCTACACGGCGCTGCTGCGCTTGGCCCCGGCGCGCCCTGGACGGCGGAGGCCTTTCGCGCACCCTTCGCCTTTTCCGCCAACGGCCGGTCTTACCTGCGGCAGATGGAGACGCTCTCGGGCATCTGGTTCCGCGATCTCCGCCGCCCCACCAACCTGTCCCGGGCGCTGCGCGATTGGCACGCACCGGGTGACCTCCTGGCGATGCTCGGCCAGGACACGACCGCCGCCGACGCCGCGCTGGCCGCCGCCCCGTTCTCCTTGGGCTTCTCGCTCCGCCCCTACCAGGAGCGCGCCGTGCGCGCGGTCGAGGTGGCCATCGCCGAGGGGCAGCGGGAGATGCTGGTGGCAATGGCGACCGGCACCGGCAAGACCAAACTGTCCGTGGCGCTGCTGTTCCGGCTGCTCACGGCCAACCGCTTCCGACGTATCTGTTTCGTGGTGGACCGCACCGTGCTGGGCGACAACGCCATGGGCGACCTGACCGGCGTGCGCGTGCTGGGGCCGCGCACCTTGGCCGAATGCTTCAACGTCGAGGGGATGGACGCGGCGGCAGTGGACCCAGAGACGCGCGTCCACGTCACCACGATCCAGGCCTTGGTCAAGCGTGTGCTGGACCCAGCCGACCGCGCAGGCACGCCGCCACCGGGCCAATACGACCTCCTGATCGTGGACGAATGCCACCGCGGCTACCTCTTGGACCGCGAGATGTCGGCCGCCGAGCTGCAGTTTCGCGACGAGAAGGACTACCAAAGCCAGTACCGCCGGGCGCTGGAGCACTTCGATGCGGTCAAGGTGGGCCTGACCGCGACGCCCGCGCTGCACACGGTGGAGATCTTCGGCCGTCCCATCTTCCAGTACGGCTACCGCGAGGCGGTGGTGGACGGCTGGCTGTGCGACCACGAGCCGCCGTTGCGCATCGAAACCCAGCTCGCGCGCGAGGGCATCCGCTATCGCCGGGGCGAGGCGATGACGCTGCTGCACCCCGACACGCGCCGGATCGACCTTGTGACCGCGCCCGACGACCTCGGCTTCGACCTTGAGGCGTTCAACCGCGCCGTGCTGACCGAGCCGTTTAACCGGGCGGTCTGCGCCGAGCTGGCCGGGCAGCTGGACCCGGAGGGGCGAGAGAAAACGCTGGTGTTCTGCGCCAACGACCGCCACGCGGACCTCGTCGTCCAGCTGCTCCGCGACGCCTTCGCTGAGCGCTACGGCGAGGTGGAGGCGGCGGCGGTGCAGAAGATCACCGGCAGCGTGGACCGCCCGCGCGAGCGTGTGCGCGCCTTCCGCAACGACGCCAACCCGCGCGTGGCCGTCACCGTGGACCTGCTGACCACGGGGGTGGACATCCCCGCCGTCACCAGCCTGGTGTTCCTGCGCCGGGTCGGCAGCCGCATCCTGTATGACCAGATGCTCGGCCGCGCGACGCGGCTGTGCCCGGAGATCGGCAAGGAAACGTTCCGCATCTTCGATGCCGTGGGCCTGTATGACGCGCTGAAGGACCTCACGGCCATGCAGCCCGTCGCGGCCGACCCACGGCTACGCTTCCGTGACCTGCTGGCCGACCTCGCCCGCGCCGACGAACCGGCGCAGCAAGCTGAGATCAGGGACCGCCTGCTGGCCAAGCTGCGCCCCCGCCTGCCCCGGCTGACCCCGGAGGCGCGCGAGCGCTGGGCGGCAGCGGCCGGCGAGGCGCCCGAAGCAACCGTGGCGCGGCTGGGCGACGCGCTCGACGGGGAGGCGTTGCGCCGCTGGGCCGCGTCGCTCAGCCCGGACGCGGGCGATGCGTTGGAACGTCAGCCGGACGAGGGCAGACGGTCGGCGCTGGTCGTGTCCGAGCACCCGGACAGGGTGGAGTCGGTGCGCCCCGTGTTCGGGCCGGGCCAGCTTCCGCCGGAGGACTACCTCCAAGCCTTCGGGCGGTTCGTGCAGGAGAATGCCAACCGCATCGCCGCCCTGCAGCTTGTGACCACCCGGCCGCGCGACCTGACCCGGGCGGCGCTGCGCGAGCTGCGCCTTGCCTTGGACGGCGCCGGGTTCCGGGAGGCCGACCTGCACGCGGCCTGGCGCCGGGCGCGGGCCGAGGAGGTGGCTGCCGGCATTGCCGCCCATGTGCGGCGGGCGGCACTGGGCGAACCGCTCCGTCCCTGGGCGGGGCGCGTCGAGGAGGCGACGGGTCGCGTGCTGGCACGGCCGGGCTGGACGGAGGTGCAACGGCAATGGCTGCGGCGCATCGGCGGCGCGGTCGCGCGCATGGAGGTGGGCGCGGCCGACGCCGCATTGCTGGACGAAGGCGCCTTCGCCATGCAGGGCGGGGCGAAGCGGGCGGACCGCGTGTTCGGCGGCGATTTGACCGTAGTGCTGGGCGACCTGAACGAAGAAATTTGGCGGAGGACGGGGTAGTGCCGCGAGGCGTGGGCAAGCGGGGCCGGGCAGCGGCGCATCAGGGCAGCTTGTTGGACGGGGACGCGCCGCCCAGCAAGTCCGGCGGCACGCGCGAGATCGTGGGGCGGCTGTGGAACCTGTGCCACACGCTACGCGACGACGGCGTAACCTACGGCGACTACGTGGCCGAGCTGGCGTTTCTGCTGTTCCTTAAGATGATGAGCGAGACCGGCGCGGAAAGCCGCCTACCCAAGGGCTGTGTCTGGTCGGAGCTGCGCGGACTGGACGGCCCGGCGCTGCTCGACCGCTACCGGGAGATGCTGCTGCGCCTGGGGCGGGAGGGCGCGGGCGCGGTGGGCGCCATCTACGCCGACGCGCAAACCAAGCTGCGCAAGCCCGCCAGCCTCCGCACCCTGGTCGGCGCCATCGACGGGCTCGACTGGTTCGACACCGAGCGCGAGCAGTTGGGCGACGCCTACGAGGGTTTGCTGGAGCGCAACGCGGCCGAGCGCAAGTCGGGCGCCGGGCAATACTTCACGCCGCGCCCGCTGATCGACTGCATCATTCGCTGCCTGCAGCCGCAGCCGGGCGAGGTCGTGCAGGATCCGGCGGCCGGCACGGGGGGGTTCCTGGTCGCAGCGGACCGCTATATCAAGAACCACACGGACGAGCTGTTCGACCTGTCGCCGGAAGCTCAAGAATTCCAGCGCCGCCGAGCCTTCGTGGGCATGGAATTGGTGCAGGACACGCACCGCCTGCTGCTGATGAACCTGCTGCTGCACGGCATCGAGCCGGACGGGGTGCACGGTGGCGATACGCTCGGCCCGGACGGCGGGGGGTTGGGCCGGGCTAACGTGATCCCGACCAACCCGCCTTTCGGGACAAAGACGGGCGGCGCGCGGCCGAACCGGGCCGACTTCGTGCTCACCGCAGGGACAAGCAACAAGCAACTGGCCTTTGTCGAGCACGTCGTGCGCGCGCTCCGGCCCGGCGGGCGCGCGGCCGTGGTGGTGCCGGACAACGTGCTGTTTGCCGACGGCGTAGGGACGGAGCTGCGGCGTTGGGTGATGGATCTGTGCGATTTGCACACGGTCCTGCGCTTGCCGACCGGCATCTTCTATGCCCAAGGCGTGAAGACCAACGTGCTGTTCTTGCGCCGGGGTGAGCGGGACAAGGGCAACACGAAAGCGGTGTGGGTGTATGACTTGCGCGCGGGCCAGCCCGCCTACGGCAAGACACGCCCACTGCGCGCGGAGGATTTTGCGGCGTTTGAGGCCGCTTACGGGCCGGACCCGAACGGCGCGGCGCTGCGTATCGACGAGGGCGTGGAGGGTCGCTTCCGGTGCTTCACGCGCGAGGAAGTGGCAGCGCGGGGCGACAACCTGGACATTGCCTGGCTGCGTGGAGGCGATGAGGTGGCCGAGGACGCGCTGGAGGAGCCGGAAGACATCGCCGCAGCCATCGCCGAACACCTGCGGCGGGCGTTGGCGGAGGTGGACGCAATAGCGGGGGAGCTGGACGGTGGGAGAGTTGTGGGTGCGGCGGAGCCGGTGGTGAGGGCGGCGGAGTGACGGAGGGGCTGCCGCGGGATTGGGTGAGCGTACCTGCCTCCAAGCTGTTCAGCCTCATTACTAGTGGTTCCCGAGGCTGGGCGGCATACTACGCGGAACAGGGTGCCGCATTCATTCGCGTACAGAACGTCAGGCGCGGGCGCATCGACCTGGATCTCGATGATGTGCAGCACGTTCAGCCGCCCGAAAAAGTCGAGGGTGCGCGCACCCGACTACGTGCAGGTGATCTCGTCATAACAATTACCGCTGACTTGGGGCGTGTCGGCCTTGTGCCGAACGGGGTTGGTGAGGCTTATGTCAACCAACACGTTGCATTGGCACACGGCCAACTGAGGCGCATCTTGCTGCCTACCTCGCCTGGTTTTTCACAAGCCCCAATGCTCAAGAGCAGCTTGGCTTGCTCGATCGTGGTGCGACACGTTCGGGTCTTGGCCTCAAAGACATCGGTGCGGTCCAAGTGCCCCTCCCACCCCTGGCTGAGCAGCGCCGCATCGTGGCAGGGGTCGAGGCGCTGCTTGCCCGCACGCACCAGGCACGGGAAGAGTTGGGGCGGGTGGAAGCACTAGCGGACCGGTATTTAGCGCAGGCAAAGACGGTGACGTTTGCCGCTCCGGAGGACGAAGATGCCGAAGCGGTTGCGGTCGGTGACTTGCTGAGCGAACCGCCTGCTAACGGCATTTCGGTTCGGGGAAGCGACGAACCACCAGGCACGCCTGCTTTACGCCTAGACGCACTCGGCCACGACATGCTGGACCTGAGCAATGTTGCGTAATCCGGTGCATGGTGATCACTGATTCCGTTTGATCGTGATCACTTGGTCCATGGGATCGCGATCACCCAATCCGGTGATCGCGATCACTGTGGAGGTGGCGTCATCTGGGCCGGTGCGTCTGGCAGTTTCTCAACCCACGGTAGCCTATCCCTGTGCCGAGAGCAGGGGATGGGATGCCAAGCGAGAGAGTGCCGATGCGCAAGATACGAGACGTTCTGCGATTGGGTCTGGGCCATGGCCTGCCTCAGCGAGCTGTGGGCCGCAGCCTTGGCCTGAGCCAGGCGGCGGTGAACCGTTACCTGGGCCGTGCCCGCTGTGCTGGCATTGGCTGGCCGTTGCCGGAGGGCTTGGACGATGACCGGCTGGAGGCATTGCTGTTCCCGCCGATGCCGGACGTGCCGGCGGAGCAGCGGCCGGTGCCGGACTGGGCGTGGGTGCACCGGGAGCTGCGCCGGCCCCACGTGACGCTGGCCCTGCTGTGGGAGGAATACAGGGCCACGGCAGCGGACGGGTTCGGCTACTCCTGGTTCTGCGACCTGTATCGCGAGTGGGCCGGCCGGCTGAAGCCGACGCTGCGCCAGGTACATACGGCGGGCGAGCAGCTGTTTGTGGACTACGCCGGCGGCACGATGGCGGTCATGGAGGGGGCAAGCGGGGAGGAGCGCCAGGCGGCGGTCTTTGTCGCGGTGCTGGGGGCGTCGAGCTTCACCTTTGCCTGCGCGACCTGGAGCCAAGGGCTGCCGGACTGGATCGAGGCGCACGTTCGTGCCTTTGAGTATTTCGGCGGCGTCGCGCGTCAGTTGGTGCCGGACAACCTCAAGGCCGGCGTCACCCGCGCCTGCTTCCATGAGCCGGGGGTGAATCGGACCTACACGGAGATGGCGGCGCACTACGGCACGGCGGTGCTGCCGGCTCGGCCCTACAAGCCGCGCGACAAGGCCAAGGTGGAGGTCGGCGTGCAGGTGGTGCAGCGCTGGATCCTGGCACGGCTGCGCCACCAGCGGTTCTTCTCCTTGGCCGAGCTGAACGATGCGATCGCCGGGCTGGTCGGGCAGCTCAACGACCGCACCATGCGCGCCCTCGGCACGACCCGGCGGGCGCTGTTCCAGCGGTTCGACCGGCCGGCGCTGCTGCCGCTGCCGCCAGTGGCCTTTGAGTACGCCGAATGGCGGCGCTGCCGGGTCGGCCTGGACTACCATGTCCAGATCGACAAGCACTTCTACTCCGTGCCGCACGATCTGCTGCGCCAGGAGGTCGAGGCCCGGATCACCGCCAGCGCGGTGGAGCTGTTCCACCGCGGCAAGCGGGTGGCCAGCCACGTCCGCAGCGCCGCCCGGCATCGCCCGAGCACGGTGGCCGAGCACATGCCGAGCGCGCACCGGCGCTACCGCGACTGGACGCACGAGCGCATCCGGCGCGAGGCGGCGGCGGTCGGCGACGATGCCGCGGTGCTGCTGGACCTGATCCTGCGCTCGCGGCCGCACCCCGAGCAGGGCTTCCGTTCCTGCATCGGCATCCTGGGCCTGGTGGGCCACCACGGGGCCGAGCAGGTCGACGCCGCCTGCGCCCGCGCGCTGGCGCTGGGCACGCGCTCCTACACCTCGGTCGCCGCCATCCTGAAGAACCGCCGCGACCCGCCGGCCGACACGGCCGAGGCGCCCAGCCTCGTGCACGAGAACATCCGCGGTCCCGGCTACTATCATTGAGGAGAGAGCACGATGCTGACCCATCCCACCGCCGAGCGCCTGCGCGGCCTCGGCTTGTCCGCCATGGCGGAGGCTTTTGTCGAACTGCAAGGCATGCCCGACGCCGCCGACCTGCCGCGCGAGGACTGGCTCGGCCTGCTGGTCGACCGGGAAGCCACCAGCCGAGACAACAAGCGCCTGGCCCGCCGGCTGCGCGACGCCAAGCTGCGCCAGTCAGCCGTGATCGAGGACACGGACTTCCGCACGCCGCGCGGCTTGGACCGCGCGTTGTTCCTGAAGCTTGCCGGCTGTGGCTGGATCCGCGAGCACGCCCACGTGGTGATCGGCGGCCCAACCGGGGTCGGCAAGTCCTGGCTTGCCTGCGCGCTCGGCCACAAGGCCTGCCGGGAGGGCTACTCCGTGCTCTACAAGCGGGCGCCGCGGCTGTTCGCCGACCTCGCCACCGCCCGAGGCGAGGGACGGCTGCCGCGGATGCTGGCCGCGATCGAGCGCACCCGCCTGCTGATCATCGACGACTGGGGGCCGGAGCCGCTGACCGCCGAGCAGCGGCGGGATCTGCTGGAGATCGTCGACGACCGTTACGACAAGGGCTCGCTGCTGATCACCAGCCAAGTTCCCGTGGGACGCTGGCATGAGATCATCGGCGACATGACTTTGGGCGATGCCATTCTGGACCGCGTCGTCCACCGTGCCCACCGCCTCGAACTGAAAGGCGCCAGCCTGCGCAAGCGGCGCAGCACACCAGACGCCTTGACCGCCGACGCCGGCGAGTGACACACCTGCAACCGCCAGCAGCATCGACCCGCTGCCGCCATCCTGCCCGCCGCTCCTTGTAGGGCGACGTGCTGCAGGTGATCACGATCACCGGAACGGGTGATCACCATCGGCTGGACCAGCCGATTACAATCACCGGAATACGCACAATGTTCGATACATCGATATACCACCCAATGCAGTCCAGCGGCTGCGCGTGCAGGAAGGCGACTTTTTCGTTTCACGCGGCAACGGCAGCTTGCGCTTGCTGGCGCGCGGTGCCTTTGCAGGCGCAGCCGTGGAGGACACGGTGTTTCCAGACACCATGATCCGCCTCCGCTTTGACACCGGGCGTGTCTCGCCAGCGTGGCTGAAGCTCGCGTGGGCTTGCCAACCTGTCCGCGTGCAGATCGAAGCTAAGGCAAAAACGACAGCAGGCATTTGGAAGGTGTCCCAAACGGATTTGACCTCAATCAGGTTGCGGTTGCCTAACCTAGATCGGCAACGAGTACAAGCGGAGCAGCTTGGTGCAGTCATGAACAAGCTTACGCTGAGTCGTCGCGAAATCGCCCGCGCCCGCGCCCTCCTCGACCGCCTCGACGTCGCCATCCTCGCCCGCGCCTTCTGCGGCGAGCTTGTGCCGCAGGACCCGGCGGACGAGCCGGCTGCCGCGCTTCTCGCACGCCTTGCGCCGGAGCCGTCCGCCGCCCCACGCCGGCAGGGCCGCCGGGCCGCCTGACCCGCGCAAAGGATCACGCCATGCAGCCCGAGCACATCCCGGTGGGCGACCTGTTCACCAAGGAATGCACTTACGTCGCTCCCTTGTTCCAGCGCCCCTACGTCTGGGACGACAAGCGCTGGGTGCCGCTATGGGAGGACGTGACAAGCGTGGCCGAGGATGTGTGCGAGGGTGGTAAGGCGCGCCGGCACTTTCTCGGTTCGGTCGTGCTGCAGCAGTTGCAGAACGGCGTCACGCAGGGGCCGCGTCGCGAGATCATCGACGGCCAACAGCGCCTGACCACGCTGCAGCTCCTGGTCAAGGCCGTGGCCGACGTGCTCGCTGCCGACGAGGCGACAGCCGACGCCGCCCGTCCGCTGCGCCGGCTGCTGCACAACGAGGACGCGCCAAAGGCTGACGGGGCCGCCGCGTTCAAGGTGTGGCCGACCAACGTTGACCAGAACCGCTTCACTGCCGTCATGCGCGGCGACGGCTTGGCCAAGGCGGACGAGGGCGACCGTCTGGCGGCCGGCTACGCCTACTTCCGCCGGGCAGCGGCGGCGTGGCTGGACGGGGATCCTGCGTCCCGCCCCACCCGCGCCCAGGCGCTTGCCACCACCTTGCGCCAGCGACTGTGGCTGATCGCGCTGAACCTGGGCGCGGACGATCAAGCCCAGGTCATCTTCGAGACGCTGAACGCCCGCGGCACGCCTCTGCTGCCGGCCGACTTGGTGAAGAACCTGCTGCTGCGCCGGGCGGAGAACGAGGGCGCGGACGTAGCAGCGCTATACGAGGCATACTGGAAACCGTTCGACGCCGACGAGAGCTATTGGCGCCGGGAGGTCGGCCGCGGTCATGCCGGACGGCCGCGGGTGGACCTGTTTCTGGTGCAGTTCCTGACTGCGAAGGTTCTCGACCTCGTGTCGCCGGGCCAGCTCTACGAGCGGTTTGCGGACCACGTGGCGCAGGCCGGCCGACCAGCGGCCGAGCACATGGCCGAGGTGGCGGGCTGGGCCAGGATCTGGCGCGAGTTGGACGGGGCGGAGGAGACCAGCCCCGACCGCTTCCTGGTCTGCGCCGCCCGGGTGCGGGCCATGGACTTCACCACGGCCATGCCGGTGCTGCTGCACCTACGCGCCCGTTCGGGCGGGGCCGCGGCTGACGCGGCGCAGGCGGCGCTCTGGATCGAGAGCTTCCTGGTCCGGCGCATGGTGTGTGGCCTCAACACCCGCGGCTATGCCAAGCTGTTCGCGGACCTGCTCCAGGCCGTGGCGGCGGCGGGCAGCGGCCCTGTGGCGCCGACGGTGGCCGAGCACTTGCTCATGCAGGGCGAGAGCGGCTTTTGGCCGGACGACGCCCAGTTCGGGAACGACTGGGTATCGGGGCCGCTCTATCGCACGCTTCACCGGCACCGCCTGACGCTGCTGCTGCGCGCCTTGGAGGCGGCGCTGCGTGGCCCCAAGCATGACCCGGTGCCGATCCCGAGGACGCTGCACGTCGAGCACCTCCTGCCGCAGAACTGGCGTGCGAACTGGCCGCTGCCGCCCGGCACCGGGCCGGAGGCGGCGGACGCGCGGGACCGGACGTGCCACACCATCGGCAACCTGACGCTGCTGACGGGCAAGCTGAACCAGAGCCTGTCCGACGCCGGTTGGGAGGCCAAGCGGCTGGAGTTGCAGCGGCACGGGCTGACGGTGCTGAATGCGCAACTCGCCCAGAAGGAGGTCTGGGACGAGGACGCCATCCATGCCCGCGGCGCGGCGCTGCTGGGTAAAGCGCTAGCGGTGTGGCCGCAGCCGCCCGTTGCGTAACCGCCGCGAGCCGGTGGAACGACCAGGCATCGCGCCTGGCCGCCGTGGCCGCGCGGGCTCACTCGCGAGAAGGGGGATTATCGTCGGTTGGCCCGACCGGGAGCGGGCTGCGTCACAGGAGCCCGTGCAGGGCGTGGCTGTCGAACGGCTCGCCCAGTTCCAGGTAGCCGTCGAGGACATCGTAGCTCTTGTGGCGGCCAAGCCGCTTGAGACGCGTGGGGTGGACGTTGCTGTCCATGCCGGTGGTCAGCGCCCCACGCTTGAGGCTGTGGCCGCCCATGCGGCCACGGTCGAAGCCCGCCGCCGCGGCGCGGTCCTGGACGACGCGGGCCACGGGGCGCGGCTCGATGCCCTGGGCGCCGACCGCGAACTCCCGGAGATGGGGAGACCCCGGCCGGCCGTCCCGCTGCGGCGGCGCGGCGTCGCGCGCGCGGGCCGAGCGCCGCCACACCCGCCGGAACACCGGCCCGGCCGTGATTTCGGCCGCCGCCATCCAGCGCCGCAGGGCGCGCACCGGGCACAGCTCGGTGGCGCCGAAGGGCAAGGGCACGAGCACCCCCCTGCCCTCCCGGTCGCCCTTGGACCGCGGCAGCGCCAGCATCAGCCCCTTCCCGCACTCCTCCAGATGCTCCGCCCGCATGGCCGCCAGCTCGGAACGGCGCAGCGCGCCGGCGAAGCCAACCAGCAGCAGGGCGCGGTCGCGGAGCGCCGGCAGGTCGTCGCCCATGGCGTCGAGCATCTGCCGCAGCACGGCGAGCCGGGCCGGAAGCTTCCTGGCCGGCAGCCGGTCCGCCTCGGCCGCCTCGCGTCCGATGCCGGCCACCGTTTCGGACACCTGGGCGTCGCCGGTGGGCACGGGGCATCCGGCAAGGACGTGGAGGTAGCGGATGGCGGCCCGGCGCAGCGCGATGGTGGACACCGAACGCCCGCGACGGGCCTCGGCGGCGAGAAAAGCCGCCACGTCGGCGCCGGAAGCGGGCAGCGAGGTCAGCCCATGCTGGTCGCACCAGGCGCACCAGGCGCGGACCCCTGCGACATAGGCGCGGCGGGTGTTCCCGGCTTTTGCCCGTCGGGTGTAGGCGTCCGCCGACGCCCGCGCGGCGGCGAGGCTTCCATCGTCTTCCGGCATGGCGGCCGCGGCGGCGCTGTCGAACCAGGATGCCACGGCAGGCGCCGGCTGCCTGGCAGGAGGCGAGGAAGCCGGCGCCGGTGCCTGCTGGACAGCATGTGCGGCAACGACGGGCTCTTCGCCTGGTGGGCACGGGAGAACCGGCGTCACCGAAGGTGTTCCTGGCCCCGCGGATCGAGTCGCACCGTCGAGGCGACGAAGGGCGCCGGCCCGGTGACTTCGGTCCAATCCGTGGTCGCGATCCAGGCGTCCGGCAACAGCTTTCCTCCAATCCGGCGACGGGCGCGGACGTCGCGCATGGCCGCCCGACGCGGGTTGCGCCGCATGGTCGTAGCTCCTGAAGCCATGTCCGACAAGGCATATTATCGGACATAACTCCATCTAACCGGCTGATTTTTATAAAGAATGTAAACACGACTAAATCAAAGGGCGACTGTTCGCCTTTTGGAATTATGCCTTGTTTGGTCCAGATCGCGCCGGCCTTCCCTGTGGAACCACTACGGGCATGGCACGGGTGCCGAGGCTCATTCACTGCTTGATGGAGGCGAACGGGTGAGCTTACCCCCTCTCTGGCGTGGGTCCGCACGGGCGAAGGTCGGGCAGCCCTCATTTTGTTGCGTTAAGGTAGCATTACGTTAAGCTGGCACTGGCTGACCTCATGAAAACAGCCGTCACGCCTTCCACGTTCCAGTTGGTCGCACGCCCATCCATGGACACGATAGCTTTCTGGCTCGCAGTGATCGCGTATGTCGCCGTTTGGTGCGCCATCTTCAGCCCTCTTGCATGGCTCATCCGAACGGTGGGCCGGGTCTCGATCGAGCGTGCCAGGAGAATGGCCTATTCGACATGCTATTTTGGAGCGGTGCTCGCGATCATCGGGCCGTTGCTGGTCGTCGCCGCGAACAACCCTTCCTTCCGCTTCCCCGCTGAAGTCGACACGGCTGCCCTCAACGAGCGCTGCTCCTCTTATTGGTGTTCCACGTTGCTTGCTGTTCTCGAACGGCCATGATCCGCGCAGGAGCTGCGCGCCTACATCGGTGTCCCTAACCACGAAGGCAGGCCGGATAAATGCGCTACGCGCGATAACCGCACCTCGTCCGGCCACTGCAAAGCAGGTTTCAAAGCAAACAAGGCAACCCCGACTAAGGCTGGTGAACACCCTCTCGCCCTTGTCCGGCCTCTCCCCCCAGTGCAAGAAAGCATTATTATCTGCCTTTGGTCGGAGTCTCGGCGCGAGCCAGCACTGCGCCCACCTGTGTAGCGGCCCACCGCCCGCCCCGGGCCGTCCGCACGCCGCGGGTGTTCAGGACCGCGGCCACGCCTCGCAAACTGGCGACGCCGCTGCCTTGGATCTGCTTGATGACGGGCGCGACGTTCTCCGCGAACCGTTGGGCGCCCTCGGCGGTGCGCGCTGCCCCGGCTGCTCCCGCTTCGGCCAGGTTGGTCCGGTTGCCCAGCAGAGCCCCCTGCCCTTTCCGGACCGCGAGCGCGGCGCGGGTGCGTTCGGAGATCATGCGCCGCTCCTTCTCGGCCAGGGCCGCATAGATGTGCAGCATGAAGGGATCGACGTCGGCGCCGAGTTCGGCGACCACGAAGGCCACCCGCTGCGCCATCAGGCCCGCGATGAAGTGCACGTCGCGGCTCAGCCGGTCGAGCTTGGCGACCAATACCTGCCCACGGTGCCGCCGTGCGGCCGCCAGCGCCGCGGCGAGCTGCGGCCGGCGGTCCAAGGCATCGGTCCCCTTCCCCGTCTCCACCTCGGTGAACGCCTCAACCACGTCCATGCCGTTCTGCGCGGCAAACTGGGCGCATCGCTCCCGTTGGGCATCGAGTCCTAGCCCGGACCGTCCTTGCCGTTCGGTGGACACGCGGTAATAGGCGACGACGGGTAGCATTTTGGGCCCATCTTGGTGCCATTCCGCCCCTTGTAGCAAGAGGCCAAACGTCCGTTTGGCCTCCTGACGGAACATGCCGGCCCGTAGGGGCCACAGGGTTGTGCAACTACAGCCATTATGAAAGACTCTGGAACAAGGTTGTGAAAGGTGGGAGGCCTGACATCATGAGGTTTTCGGCAGATATGAAAGGTGGGCCGTTGCCGCACTGGCCCTGCCCGGATGGCGCCAGGGCAGCAATCGGACGGTGACGGGGGGCCATCCCGCCTCGCGCGCCTCCGGGCGCAAGGCCGGACGCCGTCCCAAGCTGTCCGCGAACGAACGCGCAGCGGTCGTGGACGACGTGATGTCGGGCCGGCGCACGGCCGCGCAGGCGGCCCGGCACCACGGAGTGAGCGAGCCCACCGTCAGCCGCCTCCTGGCATCACACCGCGCCGGCTCCGGGGCGGCCGAGGCTGCCGAAGTGACCGGCACCGACCACCCAAGTCCCGAGTGGATCAGGGACATCCTGCCTGCAACGGCCTTGGACGAACGCCTGGCCATTGTGGGGCTCTCCGGGTCAGGCAAGACCTATGCCGCGAAAGGGTTGGTCGAGCTGCTTTTGGACGAAGGCGCCCGGGTGTGCGTCGTCGATCCGCTCGGGGTGTGGTGGGGCCTGGGCGCCGCGCCCGACGGCAGCCGCCCCGGACCGCACGCCGTGGTCGTGTTCGGCGGCCCTCATGCTGACGTGCCGCTCACGCCGGGCATGGGCACCGCCCTTGGGCATCTGGTCGGCACGCAGGCGCTCGCCTGCGTGGTGGACGTGTCCGACCTCGGCAGCGCCGCCGTCCGGCGGGCCTTCATGACCGCGTTCACCGAGGCGCTCTACGACCGCAACGCGGAGCCGCTGCACCTCGTACTGGACGAGGCCGACCTGTGGGCGCCGCAGCGGGTGCCAGCAGATGGCTACGACCTGCTGGGGCGCGTGGAGGAGATCGTGCGCCGCGGCCGCGTGCGGGGCTTCGTGCCGTGGCTGATCA
>CAXTUQ010000045.1:12983-19121 GCA_964247405.1 uncultured Acetobacteraceae bacterium | reverse complement strand
GTGTAGAACGAGGTGAAGCTCTGCGAGTAGGCGTTCTTCGAGAACAGAAGCACAATAAGGATGATGAAGGGGAGGGCTATGTTTGCCACCGGGCGCGGGACGCTCGCCGAAGACAGTCTGTTCGCGGCGTCGGTCGGCTTCTTCCGCAGCGGGGTGATCGCGGCATGGTGCCCCGCGATCCACGCCATCAGCACCATCGCCAGGAAAGCAGCCATCGAAAACCAGCCAAGGCTCCCCTGTCCCAACGGCACGATGACGAAGGCGGCAAGCAGCGGCCCCAACGCGCCCCCGGTCTGGCCGCCGACCTGGAAGATGCCTTGGGCCAGGCCTTGCCGCCCCCCTGACGCGTTGCGCGCCATGCGCGTCGCCTCGGGATGGAAGATCGAGGAGCCAAGGCCGACGCAGGCAGCGGCGATCAGCAGCAGTTCGTAGCTGCTGGCGTAGGCCAGCCCGATCAGGCCGACGAGGCTGCATCCCATGCCGACGATCATGGAGTAGGGCATGGGATGCTTGTCGGTGTAGAAGCCGACGGCAGGCTGCAGGAGCGAGGCGGAGATCTGGAAGGCGAGGGTGATGAGGCCGATCTGACGATAGTCGAGCTGATAAGCCGCCTTGATGATCGGGTAGATGGCCGGGATCAACGACTGGATCATGTCGTTGAGCAGGTGCGTGACGCTGAGCGCAATGAGGATGGACATTGCGGCCTGCCTGGGAGCAGCCACTGAGACAGCATTACTCATTACGTAAATCCCTCACACATAACCCAACTCGATCTCCGCAGCTTCGGCATTGTCGGGTTGTGTATCGACTGCGTCCAGAGCTGCTTCAGCAAGATCCTCTCCGAACTGTTGCGCTCGGCTACGATGTCCCGCAAGTTTATCGAGCCGGGGCAAGCTCCTCGGTGTGTCCCGGACGTCGACGCGCCGGTGCCGTCGCGACTTGTGTGGAAGTAGCTTGAGCAGCGTGTCTCCAGCGGAATGACAATTGGAGGGATCAGGCGGCGAGGTCAACGGGGGGAGGAGCTGCGACCTTCTGGCCCAGGGTCTGCCATCCGTCCACCTTGTGCATGGTGATCTCGCGGAAACGCGAAGCGTTTGCCGCTGGGCCGGACGCCATCAGCGCCCAGAACAGCATGGCGGCGGTTTCGGCGGACGGCAGCACGGTCTGGGTCTTGATGCGGCGCTTGAAGGGAGTGTCAAAAACCTGGGGCGACGTGCTTGCCTGTCTCGGGCTGATTGGCCTGGCTGATACCTGACCATAAAGGCGGCAGGCGTGATGCAGTGGACGGTGCGGCTGGAAGCGAGGACCAGCGCGGGCGAGGTGAGGACGACGGAGCTGGCGACGTTCAGCCGCCCGGGGGTGGTCAGCACGCTCGCGGAGATCGGTCTTGTGCTGTCCGAAACGAAGACGCTCCTGGCCAGGCTGCAGGCGAGCATGCTGTGCGGCCAGGTGGCGGCGTATGCGGCCCATCACCGGGCCTGCGCGGCGTGCGGGGTGCTGCAGCCACTCAAGGATCGGCGCACGCGCCGGCTGCAGACCTTGTTCGGCATGGTCGAGGTCGGGGCGCCGCGGTTCAGGCTGTGTGGTTGTCGCCGGGCAGTGCCCCTGGCGGGGACGACAGTTTCGCCGGTCTGCGCGCTGCTGACAGCGCGGTGCACGCCAGAGCTGGAACGGATGCAGGCCGAGCTGGGCGCACGCACCTCGTTCCGGGATGGCGCGCGTATCCTGGAGAGTCTGCTGCCTGTCTCGCCGACGAACCACGAGAGCCTGCGCGCCCGCACCCATGCCGTCGCCCTGCAGCTCGAGGCGGCAGACCGGCAAGCGGCAGCGCAGGTCGTGGCCGCCCGGGGCGCGCCGGCCAAGGCCGCAGCGGCGCATGACCACCAGCCCGTCGTCATGCTCGATGGCGCCTACATTCGTGCAGTGCCGGGTCATCAGGTTCGGAACTTCGAAGCGGTCTGCGGCAAGGTGGAGCATGAAGGGCACGCTACCCGGCGCTTTGCCCTGGTACGCAGCGTGGCCAAGCAGCCCCATGCCCTACTGCGGGCGGCGCTGCGGGACCAGGGCTGGCGGGAGGGCGACGTGGTGACCGCGATCAGCGACGGCGACCCCGCGCTGCCGGCGCTGGTGCGTTCGGCCACGGGCGGCCCGGTGGAGCCGATCCTCGACTGGTTCCATCTTTCCATGCGCGTGCACCATGTCGAGCAGGTCATGGAAGGCCTGTGCGCCCTCGAGCCGCCGCTACTCCCCCTGCTCGACCTAGTGCAGATCGATGTCGAGCGGCTGCGGCACCTGCTCTGGAACGGCCACCACGAGAAAGCGTGCGAGACCCTGGGCCGGATCGCGAGCTGGGCCAAGGACGCCGCTGTGCTGAACGACCCCGCATTGGAAGCGGGGGTGAGGCGCCTGGCCGCGCGTTGCAAGGAGCTGCGCAGCTACATTGAGAACAACGAAGACGCGCTGATCGACTACGGCCAGCGCCATCAGGCCGGCAAGCCGATCTCGACCTCGCGGGCCGAGGGCACCGTCAACCAGCTGGTGAGTGCCCGCATGAACAAACGCAAGCAGATGCGCTGGTCGCCCCGCGGCGCCCATCGCGTGCTCCAGGTCAGGGCCGCGGTGCTGGACGGGCGGTTCGGCCTCCCGGCAATCCAGCTCGCGGCGTAGCGCCCCAGGTTTTTGACACTCCCCAGGCGAGACCTGCGATCCAGTTCCACTCGCGAGATGTCATGGATCGACCGATCGCATTCGGTGATCATGTTAACAATCTCGGTGAACCGTACGACGCCGCTGTCGCTGTAGTCGAGCGCGCAACGCGCAGCGTAGCCGCACGCCATGATGGCGAAGCAGACTGCCCGCATTAGTGGCTTGTAGTCAGCGTCAAATGGGCAGTTGATGAAGACCGATCGCGCTCGGTTAGGCTTTGGGCCTACCGGCGAGGGCATCGGCATTCTTTGCGACTGCGGCTTCGACGGCCTGCCTGATCTGGTCGGGGGTGAAGCGTGACTGTCCCCCCGCCATCTGGAGGCGTACGCCGCGATAGATCGAGCCTGCCTTGGTTATCCGACGGGCGGTCTTCGATACGGATGATTTGACGGCGGCAGTCATGCCCCTGAATATGAGGGAGATCGGCTGTGGTGACAACATCGCGCTGCCTGACAGGGACGGACCGCACGTTCACTGCCAGTCTCGCTGATCGGCACTCTGGTCTTCGCGTTGAGCGTCCATTGCATAGGAGTCGGCAATGCGATCTAGGGTGGCCGCCGTGCGCGGCCAGTCGAACCGCAAGGCATCGGCGTCACCGCGGTAACGTCGGGCCAGGCTGCGCTCCTGCGCGCCGCCGTCGTGGGGCGAACGGATGGTCGCGCCCCGACGGTTGTAGACGCCCAACTCCAGCCCCGTTTCGAGGTGGCGGCTGCGACTGACCTCGATTACCTCGCGAACCGCAGGGGGCGGCCAGGGCTCGTCGGGCTGGCGAACAGAAGCCGCCAGGATTTCGCCGATCCGCTGGTCACCGATGTCGCCCCGGCCGGCCTGGGCGAGGAGCTTGCGCGCATGCTTCACCCAGTTTTCCAAGAACGCGGCGTCGATCGACCCGTGGTCATCGGCGCCTGGCACGTGTGCCCAGTCAGTCAAAACGCCGTAGGCTTGGCTGGCCAGGGCCTGCTCGCGATCCTTCGACGGATCGTCCACGATGCCGCTCTCCGCGGCAGGCAAGAAGATGAGTTTCACCAGGTCGACAAAGAACTGTGGGTTCCGAGCCAAGGCGCGGTGGAGAGTTCTCGCCGGTCGCCGCGAGTAGCGCAGAACCTGGAAGTAGATCCATTCCAGACGGACCAACTGGTCTTCGCTGACGTCCGGGTCCTTCCCTAGATGATCCAGGATAAGGCCTGAGTGGTGGGCGAACATGGTAGCGTTGTTGCCGCCGCTGAGCACCGGCTCCTGAACCGCCGCTTTGAGTGCCCTCATGAGTAGCCCGGCGGGGGAAGCATCGGAGAGATGGTGTCCCAACCACATCACTAGGTCGTGGCTGCGGCCAACTCCAATCAGCTTGTCGGCGACCATGTCGATCAGGCCGTCCGCCGGGATTTGGTGGACCGACAGAGTCTTCCAGTATGCTTCGTCCAAACTGGCCGACACCGCGGCGATCTTGCTCCAAGTCGCGGAACCGGCCGGCAAGGCTTTGGCGATGCGCAGCAGGGCATCGTCGCCCCAAGCTTCGCCAATCGCCTGGGTCCACAAGGCTTCCAACCAGGGCGCGCGGCCATGGGCTAGGCCGAGCAACAGGCCCATTGCGACCTCACCGTCCGTCTCGACTGGGGATTGCAGGCCTATCCGCAAGACACGCTCCTTGGCGGAAGCGTCCGCCTCCGCCCGAGCGATTGCAAAGCCCAAAGCGTGGTGCATCGTGATGGTCCGGGCGAAGCCGAACAACTCCTTGGGGCTCAACGCTGCCAGGAGCTCGGCCGCTGCGTCCCGCTGACACTTGTCCTGCTCGGCTTGCAGGTCATCCCAGGGGACGTCGGGGCGCAGGAAGCTCTGGTTGGGCCGGAAGAGCCATCGCAGCCGATCCTCAAGCCGTTGGGGCTGCAGACTCTCGAACACCGTCTCCAAATGGACGAGGTCGCTCTCAGGCATGGCCCAAGCGGCATCGGCGAGACTTCGATGCGTGGCCACCAGATCGCGCAGGGCATCGCGCATGCCCTCGATTTCGCCGGGATCATTGAGCCGCCGCGCGGCTACGCCGAGCCGGCCGACAGCTTCATCACGCCAGGCCTTTTCGAAATCAGCCCAGTGATCAAGCAGCGCCTTCCAACGACCGACATCCAGCCCCGCGTTGTCCAGGAGGCGCCGGCCGATGGCACGCGCGGCGTCCTGCGCCGCAGGCCAGGTCAGCACTTCCCGCTCGTCGGGGGTGAAGTCTCGCCAGTCCGGAAGCGACGAAGGCATGGAGATGTCGTGAGTGCGCGGGGCAAGCCCGACGAGCAGGTTCCAGCCGACCTGCGGGAAGCGGCGCACGATCGTGTCGATGACTTTCAACCGCTGTTCGGGAGTGGCGTAGGTCTGTGGCCTCCAAGAGACGAAGATCCGGCGCAAGGAGGCGCCGGGCCGGTTATCCCACTGGCCCCCTGGATCCGCCGCGTCGAGCCGGGCCAGCAACAAGGCGGCCTCAAGCAAATGGTCGGGGCTGCGGGCCAGCATTTCCAATGCCCAAAGAAGGTTGGACAGGTACTCCGTCCGCATCATGAAGCCGTCGTCAGAGCGGAACAGGGACATGATTGGCTGCTGGGAGCTGTCCAGGGCGGCTTCGATGGCCTCCAAGAATGCCTTCGGCGAGGCTTCTGCCAGCTGGCGGAAATCGCCGGACAGCGACCACCAAAGCTCGGCGTCCGCCGCGCGGAGCAGCTTTCGCACAGCGCCGTCGGCTCGCCGGGCGCCGTGAGGGATCGCGCTTGCCGCCTCGGGATAGACCCCGAGGGCGATCATCGCCTCAGCGAGCCCGCGGCGAAGCTCAGAGGAAACTTCGTCCCCGAATTGACCCTCCCGCTCGAACCAAGCCTCCCGCCCAGCGAGGTTGAACCGAGGATTGCGCGTGGACAGCACGCGGTGGAAGGCTGCCTCGAAACGCTGAAGCTGGGTCATCGTCAGCCGGCGTGCCAGAAGCGTCCAGGCGTCACGTAGCGATGCCAGCTTCCAAAATGGACCCGAGCGCAGCAGAGGAGCTTCCGGCCCCGTGGTCAGGGACGCAAGGACTTCCTCGACCTGCTCGTAGGTCCGCCCTGCCAAGGCGGCGATGATCTTGCGGTCGGCAATCGAGTTCTCGTTCCAGCCGCCGGCCAACATTGCGACAACGAGGTCGGCCGGCGTCCCGATCGCCCAACGGGGGAGATAGATGGGGGCGGCTGGCATCAGGCGGCGGAGCACGGCCAGGCTACGTCCCGAGGCCTTCGACAGCCGGTGCGCATCTTCGTCAGGGACACCCATGCGGCTCAGCGCCATCTGCAGGTTGTAGCGCCAGGGCCGGGTGAGTTCGCGCACGTTGCCGGACGGGCAGATTTCAGGGCCATAAGCGGCATAGACGTGGTGGCCATCGGCGACGAGGCGCTGGGCAAGGCCGGCTTCGGATCCCTGGAGCAC
>CAXTUQ010000045.1:0-12973 GCA_964247405.1 uncultured Acetobacteraceae bacterium | reverse complement strand
GGCGTCTGTGGCCACCAGGCAGCGGCTCTCGTAGACAAGGCGGTTGTCGGGCGGCAGCGGATCAAGAGCGGCGTGCAGGAAAGCGATTGCCTCATCGCCCGACCCGGCCTGGACCGCCAGCTGCGCCGGCGGGCCCCTCAACCATTTAAGGACCTCGGCTGCTTCTCCGTCGCGGTCGGTAAGCATAATGTCGGCGGTAAGCGGGATACGGGTGGCGCGGCGCCATTCGTCCCAGGCCTCGGGCAGGTTGCGCAGCCCCCGCGGACGGCGGCGGACCAGCACCGCCAGCCATTGAGCAACGGCCGGGTAGGTTTCGATCCAGTGGACCAGATCGTCAGCGTCGAGAACCCGAACATCCCGCCAGGGGCCGGTCGCCCCCTTCTCGGCGCACCAAGTCTTCTTCCCGGGAAAGCGCTGGGGCGTGACGAAAACGAAGGTCGTCTGGGACGGGTCGACGCTGAGGGGGTGGGCCGAGCGCTTTTCGTAATCCATGTCGGCCTTGCGGCGGATGCCGGTCCGTTGGGCACCGATCTCCCAAGCCGAGGTTCCCGCCGGCACGTAGGTGGCATCCTCATCGGTCGTGCACAGCCCATCCCAGCCGGAATGCTGGACGCTTTCGTCGGAAGGAAAGGTCACCTTCGCCGCCGGCCCCAAGGTTGCGAAGATCAGTCTCCGCAGCAGTTCGGGCAGTCCGCTTTGGCCATCGCGCCGCTCGCCCCATTGTGCCAAGTCGGTTGCGGTGATCCACCGCATCAGGGTGCCGGGCTTTTGGCGGGGTGGCGACGGCAGCCGGCCTTTCTCGGCCACGCCGCCGGCCAGAAAGTGCAGACCCTTACGTTCCATGGCGTCACGGATCGCCTGGGCGTTGTTGGCGACCGGCGTGCGTGACCCCCGCTCGAAGTCGGCGATGGTCGACGGCGATACCCGTGCTTCAGCCGCCAGCTCCTGCTGTGACCAAGCGAGCAACGCACGACCAGCTTTGACCTGCTCTGGGGTAAGGAGTTCGCTCACTTGGCCTAATGTCATAGAAAAACTATGACGTCAAATAGGTAAATCAAACCCTTTCTGCAAGTCGCCTGTTTTCCGTTTTGGCAGGGGTGATTGGCGGCCACCCCTTTGCGGCGGATCAGGTGTGGATTTCATGCTAAGCGGACGACCGCGCTGGTGCGAAGTCGTTTGCACGGATAAGCCGAGAGTTGGCGGCCCGTTCTGCTGGATCAGGGAGGCGTGTGTGGAGCTGGGCCATGACAGCGGTGTTGGTTTGCTACAGACCCGGCCGCATCGCGGTCCAGGGTGTTCTTCTCACGCAGTCAGGTAGATTTCTCGCGATCCAAGGTACAAGCCTTGGCCTGGCATGGCGTGAAGCGCTGCATCCTCCCGATCCCCGCTCACGCCGTCCAAGCCTCCTGCCCTGCCCCGTCCGACCATGCCGACGCCGATGCACCGCCTTGCCCGATTCCAGTGTCCGGAAACGGCCAGAGATGTCTCAGTCTACCCCTTCTGGCGGCAACAGCTCGACGAGGTCGTGCCCCGGCACTGCGCCGCGCACGGCGAGTGGAAGATCACCGGCCCGCAGCGCCTCCGCTGCCACGGTCAGCCCGCCCATCGCGCGCCGGTAGAGAGCCCCGCCGAGGCTCACGCGGCGCACCCCTGCTGCGGCGAGCTCGGTTAAGGATACGCTGGGGCCGATCAGCACGTTCACCGGCTTGGGTGCGACCGCACGTACAACGGCCTGGATCGCCTCCATGTCAGGCAGGCCCGGGGCGTAGAGCACATCGGCGCCCGCCTCGGCGAAGGCGGTCAGGCGGCGGATGGTATCGTCGAGATCCGGCCGGCCGTTCAGGAAGTTGTCGGTGCGCCCCGTCAGCAGGATGCGCCCGCGGGCCGCGACGGCTGCCGCGCGCACGCGGGCGACGGCCTCGTCGAAGTCGTGGATTGGCCGCGCGGGATCAGCGGTCGTGTCCTCGATGCCAAGCCCCGCCAGTCCGCCGGCAATCGCGGCCTCGACGGTCGCGGCGCAGTCCTCCGGCGCCGGGCCGTATCCGTCCTCCAGGTCACCATTGACGGGTAGCCCAGTGACCCGCGCCAGCAGAGCGGCATTGGCGATGGAGTCTGCAAGGCTCACCGCATGGGCGCCATCCTGCCGGCCCATCGCGGCGGCGATCGCGAAGGAGGAGCTGCCGAGCGCCTCGAACCGGGCCCGCTTGAGCAGCATAGCTGAGGCGCCGTCCCATGCGTTGGGCATGATGAATGCGCGCGGCCGGTCATGCAGGGCGCGAAACCGTTCATAGACGCTGGCGGTGCTCACAGCGTTTCCTCCCGAACTGCTTCCCAGATTTATCCATGGCCATCACGGCCACACCTGGGCCGCGTGCGGGCTGGAAACCAGGCGCAGGAAAATGCGACTCTCGCGGTGGATGAAGCGTTCCTGACGGGCGAACGCGTAATTTTCGCGGCCGATCGGGTCGTTCCGCAGCCGGGCACGGTAGGCTTCGTAGGCGGCCAAGTCGGGAACGGAGTAAAGGCCGTATGCTGTCGTGCTGGAACCCTCATGCGGCGCGAAGTAGCCGATCAGGTCGGCGCCGCAGCGCGGGATGGCCTGACCCCAGTTGCGGGCGTAATGCTCGAAAGCCTCTACGTTGAACGGGTCGATCTCGTAGCGGATGCAGCAGGTGATCATCGAGATCATCCAGGAAGCCGTACGCCGGAGATGCGCTCGCACTCCGCGATCAGGCGATCCTGTAGAGCGCCGTCGTTTGCTTCCGGATTGGGCGCCTGCTCCGTTTTATGGAAGAAGAAGCGCCCCGTCACCTTAGCTGCGGCATCGTTGCTGACCGCCAGCCAAACTCCGGTTTCCGCACCCTCCGCCACGCTGTCCGGCGCCCCGGCGCCGCCCATCCGCGTCGGCACCCAGCCAGGGTCCATGGCGTTGGACAGGACGCCGGGCCAGCGGCGGGCGACGGCGAAGGCGAGCAGGATGTCCTGCAGCTTCGAAGCGCCGTAGGCGGACCAGCCGTCCCGCTTCGCGAGTGCGAGGTCGGCCGGGTCAAGCCGCACGCCGCGAGAGGCGCTGGAGCTGAGATAGACCAGGCGTCTCGGCTTTCCGATCAGCGCCGTCAGGATGAACGGGGTAAGCGTGTTGACGGCGAAGATCGGCGACAGACCGTCCGGGGTGAGCTCCGCGCCGGAGCGTCCGCTGATCCCGACATTGTGGATCACCGCGTCGCAGGGGCCGATCTTGTTCACTTGGTCCGCCAGGGCGCGCATCTCGGCGATGACGGAGGCATCCCCGACCAGCGCGGCGACGGCTCCCGGTGCTGCCGCCATTGCGTCGTCGGCGCGCTTGCGGTTGCGGCCGTGCAGGATGACGTGGTGTCCGAGCGCGATCAATTGCCGGGCTGCTTCCAGACCAAGCCCGTCCGAGGACCCGGTCATGAAGACCCGCGAAGGTGCCTGTGGTGATGCCATTGGTTGCGCGACCCCTTCCGGAGCAGTGAGCGCCATGCCCACCATGCTACCCAGGAACGCGAGCGCGTGCCGACGGCCCTGCTGTCTTTCATTGTCCATGGTGCCTCCTGTCGAAATGGTCTGTCATTTCCCCGGCCCGAGCGGTTCCTGCCGCAGCCGCCAGGCCTGCCGCCAGCCCGATTTCCCTCCGATCGAGCCACATGGCGCTGCACGCCCACCGAATGCACACCGGAGTCGCCGCAAGCGCGATGCCGTGCAGCAACCAGCCCGGGGCAGCCAAGCCGGCTTGAGGTGATCTCAATCGGGCTGCGGGCGGGCCGCCAATGCAGCGTCGAGTTCGGTCGTCCGTTCCCGCGCCATCCGGCTTTCGCGCATGCCGAGCCAGATGGCGTTCAGCAGCCACAGCGCGGAGATGGGGACGGCGGCGTAGGAGATGGCGCGCAGGTCCCATCCAAGGGCGGTCAGGCCGGCATAGGACCACGCGCCGACTTGGTCGCCGAGCCGGTAGATGACCGTGTCGATGAATGCCTTGGCCTTGTAGCGGTCCTCACGCGGCAGGACGGTGAACAGGACTTCCCGCGTCGGCCGGGTAATCGCGAAGTTGGCGGACCGGCGCAGCACCTGAAAGGGCACGATGCTGGACAGGCCGGGCATTACGGCCAGGACCGCGAAGCCGACGATGCTCATGCCGGGCAGCAGACCCAGCGTCTTGGGAACGCCGAAGAAGCGCACAATGCGCCCGGTCAGGAAAAGCTGGATCAGCAGCGTCAGGACGTTGGAGACGAGGTCCAGCGTGGCGAGTAGCTGGGTCTGCGCCGCTCGGCCGCGCACCACGCCGCCGATGATCGAGGCCTGCTGGAAGTAGAGGAAGGTCGATGTGAGCGAGAAGAACAGCAGGAACAGGCTCACGTTCAGCAGGTAGGGTTGGGCCAGCGCGCGGGTGATCCCGGACAGCACGCTGCCGCCCATCGCCACCGCGACAGCCGGCTGCTCCTTGCGGCGTTCTGCCAGTTCGCGCTCCGCCTCGCCCTGGGGTTCGTTCGCACCGTCCTCTTGCGGCCTGCTCAGGGCCGGGGACAGCCGCCCGAGGCGGCGGGCACACAGGACCGCGATCTCCAGCAAGGCCGCGGCTGCCAGCAGCAACAGGCTCGGCGGCACCAGCACTGCCAGCGACGCTGTCGCGGCGGAGCCGAGGATGGCGCCGAGAGAGGCGCCAGCCGCCACGAAGCCGAACAGGCGCTTGCCCTGCTCCGCGCTGAACAGGTCAACCAGCAAGGCCCAGAACACGGACACGACGAACAGGTTGAAGACGGACAGCCAGATGAAGAACACCCGTCCGACCCAGACAGCGCCCGCACCGGTGAAGGCATACTGTGCCACCCCGAACAGCAGGATGTTGATCGCGAAGAAGCGGTAGGTGAGCGGGATGAAGCGGCTGCGCGGCATCGTCCGCACCAGCCAGGCGAAGGGCACGTTCAGCGCCAGCATGCCCAGCAGGGTGCCGGTGAACAGCCATTGCAGGTTGTTCACCCCGCCTGCGATGCCCGCTTGATCACGGATCGGGCGCATAACGTAGTACGAGCACAGGACGGCGAAGATGTAGATCCAGGACCACAGCAGCGCCTGAATTTCGACCGGACGGACGTCCAGGATGCGGCGCAGTAGGCGGTAGGAAAAGGCGGAGGTTCCAGACCCTTCGGCGGGGATGCGGGCCGGCCCGGCGGCCGTGTCGCCGTTCACGCTATTGCTCCGGAAGGCCGAGGCGTTCCCGAAGCTCCCGTGCCGTGACCTGCTGGCCATAGCCGGGGGCGCCCTGGGCGAATTGCGATGCCGTCGCCAGGCCGCCGGTCACGACGGGCTCAAAGCCCGCGTCGCGCACCAGAATGGAGGCGACCTGCAAGGCGGCCGGATCGTCGCCGGCGATGGGAACGGCCAGCTTGTCGCCCGCCCGGTGAGCCTGGGCCTGGAACACTCGGTAGCCCATCGTGTTGAAGGCACGCACCACGTGCGCCCCCGGCAGCAGCTCGGCCGACAGCAGGCCGATGCCCTTCTCCTTGGCCGTGGCCGCGATGTCTCCGTCACGGGCAGCGACGGCGTTGCAGGCGTCCAGCACCACCTTGCCCGAAAGCGCCGGGCCGAGTTCACGGCCGATGCCGGGCAGGGCGGCGTAGGGCACCGCGATCAGGAGCGCCTGCCCGAAGGCGGCGGCCTCCGCCGGCGTGCCGGCGCGGGCCAGGGGGCCAGCGGTCTCGACGAGGGACTTCAGGTTCTCCGGGTGGCGGGAGGAGAAGAGCACGGGGTGCCCGGCCTTGGCCCAGAGCGTGCCGAACGTGCCGCCGATGTTGCCCGACCCGATGATGCCGATGGGCATGCCGCCCGCGGGTGGGGCCAAGATGACCGCGTTGCCGCTCAGGGGCTGCGCGCGTGGCGCGCCGCCCGGCAGAACGGCTGCAATCAGCGCGCCGCCGCCAAGCAGCAGCACGGCGCGGCGGGGAAAGGTTTCTGTCAAGCGATGGCGCATTAGAGCCTCCCTGAACGGTTGTGCATGGATGGACGGACCGGCACGCCTGTTATGTGGCCAGAACGCGCAGAGCATGGTTGAGGTCGATGTTGCCCCCGCACAGGATCAGTCCCACCCGCCTGCCCTGCATCCGCTCCTGCTCATGCTGAACGGCCGCAAGCGGGGCGGCGCCAGCGCCCTCGGCCAAGTTGTGCGTGTCCGTCCAGTAGGCGCGCATGGCCGCGGCCACCTCGGCGTCCGTCACGCGCACGATCCGGTCCGCGCCAGCCTGGATGACCGCGAACGCCGCCGGGTCCGGCACGCGGCAGGCCATCCCGTCCGCGAACGTGTCGGCGGTCTCGGTTGTCACGATCCGCCCGGCCTCGAAGGACAGCGCCACGGCGGGCGCGCCTGCCGAAACCACGCCCACGATGCGCGTGGACAGGCCGAGCAGGTCACGCGTGCGGATCAGGCCGCAGATGCCCGACCCCATGCCGACCGGCACATACACCGTGTCGAGATCCTGCACCGCCCGGAACAGCTCCAGCGCATAGGTCGCGACGCCCCGCACCAGGTCGGGGTGGAAGGACGGGACCATATCCAAGCCGCGCTCGGCGGCGAGCTGGGCGGCGCGCTCGCGGGCCTCGCCGAAGTCGCGGCCAGCCTCTACCAATTGTGCACCGAAGGCCCACATGGCGGCGTTCTTCTCGGTCGAGTTGCCGCGCGGCACGCGAGTGGTGCGCGGCCAAGCACGGCCGGCTGCGCAGGCGCTGGCTCAAGCTGCACCTGGGCGTGGACGCCAGCACGGGCGAGATCGCCGCGCACGTGCTGACGGACGGAGACGAAGACGACGCGATGCAAGCGCCCGCTTTGCTGCGCCAATGCGAGGGCACCTTGGCCAGCGTCATTGCGGACGGCGCCTACGATCGCGATCCCGTCTACCAGGCCGTCGTTGCCCGCCAGCCCAGGCAAGCACCCGAGGTGGTCATTCCACCCCGGGCCGATGCCGTGCCGAGCACGACTGATCCGGATCAGCAGACCCCGCGCGACCGCCACGTCCAGCTTATGGCCGACCGCGGCCGCATCGGCTGGCAACGGGCCACCGGGTATGGGATACGCAATCATGTGGAAACAACGATGGGCCGCTACAAACACCTGATCGGCCCCAAGCTGCGCGCTCGCAGACGGCCCGCTCAGCTTGGCGAGGTCGCGCTCGGCGTCCAGGTGCTCAACCGCATGATCCGCGAAGCCAAACCCGTTTCCGTCCGCCGCTGAACCATGTGGGTTAGGGACTGCGCCGCCCGCACTCGCCTCCGTGCACCAACACCATTGAAGCCGCCAAGGGATCGTCGCCTCGGCGAGTGTCGCCATCCCAGCTCCGTTTGTCACTCCCGTGGCTTCGGCCCCGCGTCTGCGCCCTGCCATCGGGCCAGCCCGGCCACGACATCCGCCAACGTGGTGGACCAGGTGAGGGGAACCGTCGCAGCCTTGAGCTACAGCTCCCGTAACCGCGGGACGCCGTTCCGACAGTGCGCCAGGACGAGCGCTCCGGCCCTTCATTCACTTCAGCAGCGTCGCCGTCAGGAACGCCATCACGTCCGCCCGCGCCGCCTCGGTTGCTTGTGCGTTGTGCCCGACATGCGCGCCGACCGTGACGCAGGACGCGGTCTTGAGCGCGTAGGGCTGCCCCGTTTCCGCATCAACCAAGGCGCCGTTTGGTCCCTCCTTCAGCCGGCAGTTGCGCGTGCTTTGCGCCTTCGGCACGGCAAGGAGGGGCGGCGAGGTCGGGCTGTCGAAGCCGTGCTGGCTGTCCGCGTACTCGGTCAACGCGATGTCCACCCCGGCCGGTTTCAGGCGCGACACCAGCGCCCGGCACGCCGCCGGGTTCACGTAGTCGTCGCTGCTGCCGTGGTAGAGCCGGATCGGCACTGCACCCATCGCCTCGTCCTTGTCGTAGGCGACGTTGCAGGGCGTGTAGAACCCGACATGGGCGGCGAACCGGTTCTGGTCCCCGAAGCTCGCGCGGAACCGCTCCATCGCCGAGTAGACGGCCGGCACCGCCCCTTTGGAGAAGCCCCAAACGGCAATGCGGTCTGCCCGGATGCGCGGGTGTGCCGCGAGGACGTCCAACGCCCGGTAGGCGTCCAGCGTCATCGACAGCGAGTTGAGCTGGTCCTGGTCCTCGACCGTCGAGACGATGCCGCGGCCGGAGAAGCTGTCGAGGATGAAGGCGGCGATCCCGGCCTCGTTCAGGACGTGCGCCCACATGTCCGGTCCGGACCCGATCCCGCCCGACCCATGGATCAGGATCACCGCCGGGACCCGACCGCTGCTGCCCGCCGGCAGGCCCAGCTCGCCGCCGAGCAGCACGTCCGGTCCGGCCTTGTCGCCGCGCAGGAACGCGTCCAGCGGCAGGGTTTGCGAGCGGACGGGCAGGATCTCGATCCGGCCCGGCCAGCTGCTGCCTTGGGCATGGGCAACGGTCGGCGCGGCCAGCGCACCCAGGGCCAGCAGGGCCACCATGGCGATCCTCGCAAGGCTGCCGCGCCGCTGATGTGCAGAGCTGTGCATGGTACCTCCCGAGCGCCCCAGCATGGCGCGATGCGATGCCATCCCGATCACTCAGCGTGCCAATCCTCGGCGCGCAAGGTCGTGTAGTCGACCATGCCCGACGGCACATAGCCCTTGAGCCAAGTCGGGACGACGTGCGCCTGCGGCACGAAGAACAGCGGCAGCGCCGGCAGCTCCTCCGCGTAGATGCGCTGCATCTCCGCCCATGCGGCCTTCTGCTCGGCCAAACCAAGCGCGGTCTCGGCGATCTTGAGCTGATCCTCGAACGCCTGGCTCTGCCAATCCATGTAGTTGCTGCCGCCCCAGCCGTTCGCTTCGGTCGGAATGGCGGTCAGCCCGTAAAGCTGGCGCGGCGGGTAGCTGACGTTGAACAGCCAGTTGTAGAGCGCGAGGCCGCCGTACTGCCGATGCTTGAGCGTCGTGCCGAAAAAGGTGCGCTGCACCTCGTTCCGGAGCACCACGTCGATGCCGACAGCCTTGAGCTGGTTCTGCACCACCAGCTCCACGAGTTCCATCAGGCGCACGCCGAGGCCCATGCGCAGGTCGATGCTGAACCGCTCGCCTTGCGCATTGCGCAGGATGCCGTCCGGCCCCGGCGTGTAGCCGGCCTCCTTCAGCAACGCCTTCGCCCGCGCAGGATCAAACGGGACGACCGGCAGGCCCGGGGCGAACATCGGCTCCTTCGGCGGAACCCAGGTCGCGGCGAGCGTGAAGCGCCCGCCCGCCAGCTTCGCGCTCATCGTCTTGCGGTCGATCGCCAGGAGGATCGCCCGGCGGACGCGCACGTCGGCGAGGAACTTGTTGTCCAGATCGAAATCGATGTTCCAGAACGCGAGGGCATCGTTGTAAACGTATTGGAAGCTTGCCGGGTTGTCCTTCTGCATCGCCAGCACCTGGTCGAGCTGCAGCCCGATGGCGTCGCCCGGCGCCAGATCGACATCGCCCGACAGGAGATTGGCTTGCAGGGCCGCCGTGTCGGCGATCGAGCGGGCGACGATGCGCTTGATCGCGGGCGCCTTGCCGGTCCAGTACGGGTTCGGCTCCAGCACGATCTGCGAGCCGCTGTCGTAGCCCGTGACGAGATACGGCCCGTTCCAAAGCCCAGGCGTCGTCGGCGCACGGTTGTAAACCGTGTTGCTCAGGTAGTCGCCCGGCTTGGCCGCCCCGTAATAGGCCGGGCCGTCCGAATGCTCGGACAGCAGCTTGCCCATGCGGTTAAAGAGCGGGGTCACCTCGTCGAGGTGCAGCACGGCCGTCTGGTCATCGACGACATCGACGCTGCGCACGCGGCCCCAAACGCGCGCGTCGGGGAAGCCGCTGCCGGGGTCGGCGCCGACCTTCGCGGTGTAGGCGATGTCCTTGGTGGTCAGCGGCACGCCGTCGCCCCAGAACAGATCCCGGCGCAGCGTCCAGCGCACGGCCAGGCCGGGTTTGCCGTCCGGCTGCGTTTCGGTCGTCACGCGGCCGTTGTCCAGGCTCGGCACCTCCGTGCACAGCGCGCAGACGTTCTGCCAATCCGGCGTGAACATCGTGACCTGGCGGCTGGCGAAGCCGAGGACCCAGCCTTTCACGATCAGCGGGTCGATGTAAGGGTGCTCGCTGGGCGGAAACGATGTCATGCCCACGACGAGCTGCTCGTGCGGACGGGGCTGCGCGAGCGCCGCGCCTCCGAGGCCCGCCAGGACGAGCGTCGCGAGGCCGGTTGCGCGCATCGATTTCACGTTGCGGACGCCCGGTTCCCGGCGCGGACCGGCTTTGCGGCGCGCCGTCCGGCCGCCGCGCCGCGCGTGGGCGGCGTTTGGGAAAAGATGCACTTCCGGTTGGCTCCGACTGTGGCGTTGTAGGCGGCTGCCGGCAGGGCCTGCAACGTCCCGCGTGCCATTCTTCCACCAAGCGGCACGGTTGGCGAGCCATGGCCGACGACGATCGGCACGAAACCAAGTGGTTGCAGCTCGGAGCCGTCGAATGAAAGCTGATGATCCAGCGATGTCAGCAAGGCCAGCTTGGTCTCGAACGTGGCGGACAAGCCCAGCGTGTCCCGGAACGCATTGCCTGCGGCCGTGCCGCTGTGCATTGGCTGCTCGGCCGCACTCGCGGCAACGCTTTTCACTTCCAGCCCATGCACGCACGATGCGGCGCCGTTATTGCAGCACGGCGCTGGCCTGGGCGGCGCTGACCGTTGCCTGCGCGTCGCTGGGCAGCAGGAAGCCTTGCCGCGACAAGGCCTGGGCCGCCTGGGTCACGGCCGCGACGTAGCCGGCGTGGTTGCCGTAGCGCTCCTCGAGCGAGAGGCGCGGATCGCCCGACGCGCGGTCGGCCCTGTGCACGGCGAACGGGATGTAGCTCCCTGTCAGGTCGCAGGAATCGCCCTCGCTGAACCCGGCGCGCCGGGTGTTCCACCCGGTGTAGGTGCCGAGCGGCGCTTGCAGGGTCGTCGAGCGCAGCCCGCCCACGTCGTTGCCGTCCCCATCCACCTGGGGCAGCAGGCCGGGGTATAGGGCCAGCGGGATCGGCGGCTCGAACAGGACGCCGGACTCTGTGGTCTCGTCGAACCGGGGACCCCGGAAGTAGAGCAGCCGGGTGTTGAACACGTGCTTGACGTCGTAGGTCACGCCGGGGATGGAAGGAAAGCCCACCGCCTCGGGGCGGACCAGCGTGCCGTCCTGCAGGCGCGAGTAGGCGTTCGCGGGCGGCTCCGTGCCGTCCGTCACCCAGCGCGTCAGCGCGACCAGGAGGGCGCGCAGGTTGTAGGTGTAGGAGTTCGCGTTGGGAAGCTGCTGGCAGATGCCGGTGGAGGTCGGCAGGGGCGCGACCGGCGAGTAGCCGCCGTGCTGCGTGCTCGAGAACTGGTAGATGCGCACGTCTGCGGGGAGAGGCTGGTCGCGCGTGCCGAGCGGGTCTGTGGTGTTTATCGCGCCGGACGCCGACCAGTATTCCACGTCGCTCATGGTGTGCACGATCTTCGGGCAGGTCCGCGTCACCTGGCATTGGTCGAGCAGCCCGGCGGTCGCGCCCCGGTAGGGGTCAAAGGTGTCCTCGTAGCTTAGCGGCGTGTCGGGGCCAGGGTACTGCTTCTCCGTATGCTCGGTGCCGGCAAGGCGGCCGGGCTGACCGAAGCGCACGTTGAAGTCACCCTGGACGGAGCCGATGTGCGGGTTCATCCCCTCGAACACGATCTGCCCGGCCTCATCCGCGTTGAAGCCGAGATTCAGGAAATTGCGCGCCCAGCGCCCGCTCTGCGACGTGCCGTGCAGCAGGGTGTGCTGCGTCGCGCCGGCCAGAGGGTTCTGCGGGTCCGACGAACGGCGCAGGAAGGCGACGAGGTCGCGCGTCGCGGCGAAACCCAGCCCGAGGACCAACGGGTCCTTGGCCGTATAATACAGCTCGTAGATGTGGTTGGTGTCGAGGCCGGTGCCGCCGGTGCCGTTGAGGCCGAGGCAGATCCGCTGTGGGTCGGGCACGCCGGGGAAGGGCTGGGCCGTGCAGTCGGCAAAGGCCCAGTCGCCGTTGGGGATGACCTGCGGCGCGTCGTACTGGTGCACGCGCTCGGTCAGCACGGCGCGGCTGTTGTCCAGGCTGGCCGCCGGGTAGCCCGGCGTGTTGCTGCTGGAACCCGCCGTGAGCGGCTGCGTGCTTGCGGGCGCGCCCAAGGTGAACTCGCTGCGCACGATGCCGGTGATCGCGCCGCCGTCCGCCCTTTGCGCGACGGGAACGCGGATGCCGAGCTGTCCGGGCTGCGGCACGAGGTCGCCCTGCCAGCCGCTCCAGACCAGGGTGTAACCCTGGTTCTCAAGAAAGCCGTCGCCGGCCGGGTTGGCCGCCGAGGTGCCGACGTTGAAGAAGGAGGGCACGATCTTGTTGCCGCGGTTCACGACATCGTAGAGCAGGACGCCGTTGCCCCTGCCCTCGTCGATGGGCTTGAGGATCGAGACGTCCGTCGAGTACTCGACCATGCCGCGCGCGTTGCGCGGGGCGAGCGCGATGTCGGTGATCACTGCGTTCTGCGGGTCGTCCGGGTCCACCTCGCCGGTGGCGACGCCGTCGAGCTGCTCGTAGGCGCCGGCCGAAAAGGACGCGCCGCCCAAGGCGGGCGAGGTCCGTTGCGTGATGGCGAGGCCCGTGATCCGCGCTTGGGCACCGGGCAAGGTGGCGAGCGCCCATGCGGGGATCAGGGCCGCCGCCGCAAGGGTAGCGCGGAGCCTGGGGTGAGAGCCGGGCTGGGGCATGGCGGACGTTTCCTCCTTTTTCGTTTCTTCTGGATCGAGGGGCCGGGCCAACGGCCCTTCAGCATGGCACCGGTGAGCGCACCGCCTCCCAGCGGATGGCCTGCCTTACTGGCTTAGCTCCGGCCGGTCGCTGATTGCCTGGTAAACGAGGCCGCGGAACGCGAACCGGTAGTAGAGGCGCTGGCCCGGCGCCTGGATCAGCATGATC